>CAILBQ010000243.1 GCA_903832475.1 uncultured Acidobacteriota bacterium
CCTGAGCTCTCCTCAAAACCAGCATGGAATAGGCACTAACCACCATACACGCCAGACCGCCAAGATTCGCATACCTCGTTTCGAATGCAGCGGCAACTTCGCCAGGGGAATAGCTGCGGTTGCGCTGGACGGAGCGCTCCTGTTGACCTTCTAGCAGCGTAGCCAATTAGCCAGCAGATCCAATGTGCATGGCGAGTACCAGTCACTGAGACTTCCATTGAGCAGCCAGGGGAAGGATAGGTAGCAAGATTCGAGGTTTTCAGTAATCTGGCGGCCGATCCAAGCAGGTGGGGTCTAAGTTCACGCCAAATCGCCAAGACGCTCCCCGAGGGTCGTTTACTAACGGAAAGTCGGCGAGTATCCTGGCATTTCTTCGAAATAGTGAAGTTGCCGGATCGCATGGCGCTAGGGCGTTTTGGGGCAGTAAATCGGCTATGGAGCTCGACATGTTGTCAATGAGTACGAAGGCTTCGATAGCGATTGCTCTTGTTCTGCTGGATCATTGAGCAATCTCTGCCGGTTGAGGTTCGCCAAGTAAGTCGATCCCTTGCCTCTTGCCGCCGTGGACCTGATAGCGAGGAAGGGCAAACATCAGCAGGCATGGAATCAGGGCCGGGAGCGCCAGGAGCTGAATCGTGATTGGGCGATAAGAGCCCATCACGTCGAAAATGCGGCCTACCAGGATTGGGCCAATGGCAGCCCCGATGGCATACGTTGTCCAGGTAAGGGCGTAAAGGGTCGAGAAGCGTTTCAGGCCAAAATAGCGGCCCAGAAGGTAGGGCGTGATGTCGCCCTCGCTGCCCATGCTGAATCCAATCAGTGCGGCCGCGATTAAGCCTGCCGTCAAGCTGCTGGCCACTGAGAGTAGCCCGATGCCGAGTACGGTGATCAGCAGCATGATCTGGGAAACGCGGGGACCGAAAAAACGGTCGAGAACGAGGCCCGTGAGAAGTCGGCCGATCAGACCTGTGGCGCCGATGATGGAAACGGACCAAGCCGCTCCGACAGCGGAAACTCCTCTGTCGGTGAGCAATGCCGAGAGATGCGCGATGGTTCCATTGACGCTGAAGGCATACAGACAAACGGTGGCGGCGAGGATCCAGAAAGCCGGCGTTGCTAGCGCCCGGGGTACAGATTCGCCGAGTTCCGTCGATACATCGCGATGCTGTTGAGCAATGGGGCGTTCTCGAATGAAAAGAGCGGTGAGAGGAAAGCCAACGGCAAAGGCCAGCAGACCGAGCGTGAGATATGCAACGCGCCATCCCCAATGAGTGATGACAGCCTGCACCAGGACGGGAAGCAGTACGGCTCCGAGCCCGGTGCCGGCCAGCATGATGGAGAGGGCAAAACCGCGGCGGCGGTTAAACCACGTCGAGATAGCGCGGGAGTATCCAATGTAGGCAGTCCCGTTGCCCACCAGCCCGATGACGAAGAACGTGGAGTACAAGTGCAGCAGATGCGGCGTCAGTAAGGCCAGTGAAGCGTATGCGACGGAGAAAACGAGGATGCACGGCAAAACGATGCGGCGCGGTTTATAGCGGTCGAGGAGGAAGCCAAGCCCGGGAGAGGCGGCGGCCAAGGTCAGCGCGGCAACGCTGAACCCCGCCGACGTGGCTTCGCGAGGCCACCCGAAACTCTCCGCAAGAGGCTTGAGGAAGAGACCAAAGGTGTACGGGACGATCGCCGCAAAACTCACCATGATCCCAAAGAAGCTGGCTAAAACAACTTTCCAGCCAGGGTAGCCGATTGCGGATTCGTCTACCTGAGCTTCCTCTGCCGTTCCGAGCTTCTGTATCAATGGAGAGTTCCTCGCGTTGCGACCTTGCTCAATAGTTCATTGGCCGGGCACTTTGTTGCGGCTATGGCCCTTACTGGAACAGCATCAGCGCTCCAGGGTGGCAATCGCCGCTTCCGTCACGCCGGTGTAACCATGTTCCACAATCTGTGCCGCACGCGCGCGATAGATGGCGGCATCCTGAGGAGCCCATGTGCCCAGACCATCGACATAGCGATTGCACATGCAAAAGACCGCGGCAATTAAGACCGTGTCGTGAATCTCCAGATCGGTCGCCCCTTGAGAGCGCGCCGCCGTCACATCTTCCGCAGTCACGTGCTTGCCGCCAAGCTGCACTTTGCCTGCAATATTCAGTAACGCCTTCAACTTTGGGGAAATTTGCGCGACCTGCCAGTTTGTCTTGACTGTTTGCACCAGCGCCTCGTCGTGGCCTAACTGTGCAGCGGCTACGGCGCCGTGAATGGTCTGGCAGAAGAAGCAGTCGTTGCGCCAGGAGACATGCGTAGCGATCATCTCCCGCTCGCCGCGCGAAAGCGTACTCTCGCCGCGCAGCAGAACGTTCACCAACTCGTTGAGCGGCGCTGCGGTTTCGGGCCGGAACGTCATAGGACCGAGGATGCCGGGAAACTCTCTGCCCAGTTGCTCGGCAATGGGAAGTTGAATGTGAGCCATCGATGACACTCCGGTGGAGGATAGACCAG
>CAILBQ010000244.1 GCA_903832475.1 uncultured Acidobacteriota bacterium
AAGCAATGGGCGGAAGTCACTTTCGAAGCACTCCGGCAATCAAAACCCAAATAGCAGAACAAAAACTGTCACAACTGACTTCCGCTCGCGGCGCAAAAGCGAAAAGTCGTGCGAGAGATCCAATTCGTATGCATACCTGTTTGTCCTTGCACCGGCCTGCGGGGCCCCGTTCGGCAAGCCGGTGATAGCGCGCCCTAAATGACTGCTTTCCGCGTGCGCCGTGAAAAGGCGGCGCTTTCCAGATCCCATGGGGAGGTTCGACGGCAACCGGTGCTCTGACTGAGCGTTTGTTTCGCCGCAGCCACTCACCCCGGAGGAGAAAATGCCGAAGGCATTTGTCAATTCAGAATCTGCGGCCACCATTCAGACCAGTCTCGCCGCGATCTTCGTCTCGCTGGAATTGAGCCAAAAGACATGGGTCGTCACGTCGCTGTCGCCCGGCGATGGCGAGAGGATGTCAAAACACTCCGTTCCGGCAGGGGACGTGACAGCGTTGCTGACGCGCTTCGCCGAACTGAAGGGCAAGGCCAGGGCCCGTTCTGGAAACGCTTTCCCGATCGTCTGCATTCAGGAGGCGGGACTCGACGGCTTCTGGCTCCACCGCATGTTGACGAGTGAGGGAATCGAAAGCCACGTGGTCGATCCGGCCTCGATCGCGGCCCCGCGCCGTCGCCGTCGCGCCAAGACGGACAGGCTCGATGGCGAGGCGCTCCTGCGTGCGCTGATGGCGTTCAAGCGCGGCGAGCCGCGGGTCTGCGCCATGGCCGTGCCGCCGTCTCCCGAGGAGGAGGATGATCGACGCCTCGGCCGCGAGCGTAAAGCCCTGCTTGTGGAACGCGTCCGACATACCAATCGCATCAAGGGACTTCTTTTCTCGCAGGGAATTTCAGACTTTGAGCCGCTGAACAGGGACCGCCGCCAAAGACTCGAAGAGTTGCAGACCGGTGACGGTCGCCCCCTTCCGCACCGTCTCAAAGTCGCCATCGGGCGCGAACTCGACCGGCTCGAACTGCTGCTCGACCAGATCAAGGCGGTCGAGTCCGAGCGCGACGAGATGCTCGAAATAAAGAAATGGAAAGTCCAGAAAGCCGATGAGCGAGAGTCCGATGAACCAGCGGACGCGCCGTCGTCTGCCTGCGCGAAGAGGCTGCACGGCCTCAATGGTATTGGGCCGGAGTTCGCCTTCGTTATATGGCACGAAGGGCTGTATCGCGATTTCGACAACCGCCGCCAACTCGCCTCATACGCCGGACTGGCTCCCTCTCCGTGGCAAAGCGGATCGATCGACCGCGAGCAAGGCGTGTCGAAGGCCGGGAACCCACGCCTTCGGTGCACGATGATCGAACTGGCGTGGCTGTGGGTACGCTATCAACCGCAGTCGGCGCTTTCCCTCTGGTTCAAACAACGCGTTGAAGGCGGCGGCAGGAAGAAGCCGAACATCGTCGCCATGGCGCGAAAGCTGCTGGTGGCGCTGTGGAAATACATCAGGTTCGGCGTCGTCATCGAGGGGGCTGTGATGAAGAGCGCTTGAGACGATCCTGAAGAACAATACTCCCGAATCTTCCAGACCCTTACGGTCTGGCGGATCCGGGTGGACGAACCGCACACCCACATGGCTTGATAAGCCGCTATGTAGAATGGTTTCGTCCGCCCCGAGTCCCCTCCCGCCGCACGCGGGATATTGGTGCAGCCGCATCGACGGCGACCGCATGTGAGTTTGATCAGGTCCGGACACGGACCTCTGAAGTGGACCCAGAATTTGGGACCAGTCGTTAAGGTGTAAAGCGTCCTGTTCTTTTCCAACGGATGGAGCATGAATATGACGAAGGCACGCAAGAAGTTTGACCCGGCATTCAAGGCCAAAACGG
>CAILBQ010000245.1 GCA_903832475.1 uncultured Acidobacteriota bacterium
CCCAGCCCGTGGAATTATCACTCGTCGGATGGACTTGGACTTCTCGAATTTCTGGAGTGGTGCGAAGACCTGCACATGCAGAATGTGCTGGCCGTCTATGCCGGCTATTCGATGAAACAAGAGCACGTGGAACCGGGCAAGGATCTTGAGCCTTACGTTCAGGACGCGCTCGATGAGATTGAGTATGCCACCGGCGGACCGGATACGAAGTGGGGTGCGGAACGCGTGAAGGATGGGCATCTTGCGCCGTTCAAGCTGGCTTATGTTGAAGTTGGCAACGAGGACTGGTTCGACCAATCGAAGAGTTATGACGGCCGCTTCAAGCAGTTTCACGACGCCATCAAGGCCAAGTATCCGGATCAGAAGTTGATTGCCACGGCCCCTGTCACCAGTGTCAAGCCCGATGTGCTCGACGATCACTTTTACCTGAGCGCAGAGAAGTATTTTGACGACATCCATCACTACGACAAGTTCGACCGCAACGGGCCGAAGATTTTCATGGGCGAATATGCCACGATGGAAGGCTCGCCGACCGGCGACTTCGGCGCGGCGCTGGGCGATGCGGCGTGGCTTACCGGCGTTGAGCGCAACAGCGACGTTGTGGTGATGTCGAGCTATGCGCCGCTGCTGGTCAACGTGCACCCGGGCGGCATGCAGTGGCATCCTGACCTCATCGGCTATGACGGGCTGACGAGTTATGGCTCGCCGAGTTACTACGTGCTGTCGCTGTTTGCGGCGAAGGTAGGCGACCAGGTGCCGGAATCTTCACTGACCGGTGCGGGATCGCGCGTTGCTTATTCCGTAACGACGCAAGCTTCAACGGGCAAGGTATTTCTGAAGATCGTGAACGGCGTGCCGACCGCGCAGGAGTTGGAGATTGATCTGAGCGGCATCGGTAGCATCACGGGTCCGGCCAAGCTCACCAGGCTGCATGCGCTCTCGCCGGTTGATACCAATACGATTGCCGATCCGAAGCACATTGTGCCCGTGGAGAGCACGATCCCGGCTACAGGAACGAAGCTCAAGCACACGCTGCCGGGTTATGCGTTTGAGGTGATTGAGTTGGATACGAAAAAGTAGCAGCGAAACGAGATCGACGCAAAGATGCCGCTCTTTCTGGGAAAGAGCGGCATCTTTGCGTTCTGCTCAGAGAACTCTGCGTTACCCGTTGAGCGCTTCCTGCAGTTTGTTGATGGTGCGATTGAGGTCTTTGTCGGTGCGCCGCAGTTCGTCGATTTTGCCGATGGAGTGCATCACGGTGGTGTGGTGCTTGCCGCCGAACTGGCGTCCGATTTCAGGCAGGCTGGCTTCGGTCAACGTCTTGGCGAGGTACATGGCGATCTGGCGCGGAACAACAACAGCGCGGGAATTGTTCTTCTGCTTGAGTTCGCTGACGCGCATGCCGAAGTGCTCGGCCACGCCCTTCTGAATCGCATCGATGGTGATCTTGCGCACCTGGGTATCGATGAACTGCTTGAGGCACTGCTGCGTGGAAGAGAGCGTGATGTCCATGTGGTTCATGTTGCACCAGGCGATGAGGCGAACCAGCGCGCCCTCAAGTTCGCGCACGTTGGTGCGCACGTTCGAAGCGATGAACATGGCCACATCGGTGGGCAGGCTGGACGATTCACTCTCCGCTTTCTTCTGCAGGATGGCGACCTTGGTTTCGAGATCGGGCGGCTGAATGTCCGCGATCAATCCCCATTCAAAGCGAGAGCGCAGACGGTCTTCAATCTCCGCCAGTTCCTTGGGAGGACGATCGGAGGCGATGACGATCTGCTTCATGCTCTCGTGCAGCGCGTTAAAGGTGTGGAAGAACTCTTCCTGGGTGCGCTCTTTCTGCGCGATGAACTGAATGTCGTCGATGAGCAAAACATCCACGCCGCGGAAGCGATCGCGGAAGCTGGTCATGCGGTCGTTACGCAGCGAGTTGATCATCTCGTTGGTGAATTTTTCCGCGGAGACGTAGCAGATATTGGCAATGGGTTGGCGGCGCTTCACTTCATGCCCGATGGCATGCATGAGATGGGTCTTGCCCATGCCCACTCCGCCATACAGGAAGAGCGGATTGTAGGCGCGAGACGGGCGTTCCGCGACCGCGAGCGAAGCCGCACGGGCAAACTGGTTGCCGTTGCCGATGACGAAGTTGTCGAAGGTATAGCGCGAGTTCAGTTGCGCGGCCGTTGACCAGTCGAAGCGGCCTTGCTGTTCGGGCACGGGAGCGCTGCGGCGCGACTCGCGGCTGTTGTAGCTGGGCTGCCCGGCATAGTTCGCGCTGGGGTAGTTGTTGTGATTGGTTTGAGGAGCCGTGGGAGCATGCGTGGGCAGCGGTCCAAAGCCACCATCGCTGCGCGTGGGCGGCGTGGAAGGATCTGTCTCGACAGTGACAAAGGCGACATCGTCGATGTTGAGGTTCTGCAGCTCTACGGCTTCTTGAATGAGGTCGCTGTACTTGTCGCCGATGTGGTGGAACTCCTCTGTCGGGATTCGCACGTAGAGGGTTTTTCCGGCGATGTGGCTGTAACGGGTGGGCTTGAGCCACGTCTCAAAAGACTGGCGATTGATCTTCTTTTCCAGAGCCGCCAGAATTTGCATCCAGGGGTTGATTGCCGCTGCGGGCGTCGTTGCAAATGACATCGATAAATTCCTTACGTGCACTCTATTCTTCCCTTGGTTCCATAGCGTCGACCGCTCGTCTACGACACAAAAAACACAATGCTTCGCCCTCGGCGCGCAACAGATCATTGCGCGTCGTGCTTTGATCAGAAAATAGCCGAGAGACTGTCGGGCTGGGTCGCCCGAATTTTGCATTGACTTCGTAGACAAAAATTCGGTTCAGCGGGGTCGTCGGAATCTTTGGTGAACGGGTCCGATACTAGCACAATTTGGGGGCCTTGCAACCTCTCATTCACAATCATCGAGGAATTGCACCAGCCATGGTGAAACCCGGTGAAATGGGCCGGGAAGAGAGCTTTTGGCGATACCTGATTAAGCATTCGCGTGTCCTCTCTTCTCACTTCGAACAAGGCCAAAATCTGTTCGAAATCGGATTCTACACCCTTCCGGCAGATGGAAAAAAGTGACGAATAGAACAGGTTTGATTCTTGAATTGTGTATGGTCCGGCTGGATTCGAACGCTCATCTGCGCTATACTCAAGACTTGCCGTTTCGGCTAGATTTCACCCCGAAGATTGAGGAACATTTTCCATGCCTAAGCGTACATTTCAACCCAACCGCCGCAAGCGCGTAAAGACTCACGGTTTCCGTGCCCGCATGAAGACCAAGAGCGGCGCCGCCGTGTTGAGCCGCCGTCGTGCGCAGGGCCGCAAGCGCGTTGCCGTCAGCGCGGGCTTCCGCGACTAGTCGCTTCATTCGAGCCAGTCTTCCGGGCTGGCTCAGTTACGCCGCTGTTCCGCGTCTCAATACCATCCATCCTCAGGCGTTTTTCATTTTCAGTTTCAGGCGTACGAAGTTCGACGTCTGAGCAGGGAATCCCCGGACCGCGGGATGTTCCTTTTGAACGGCCTTTCTGCAACTGGTCTCGCGACTCGCAGCGCCCGCCACATTGCTTCTGTCGGCCGATGGTGCCCGTGATGATCCTTCCCTCTTCTCCACAGAACAGTGTCCAACCGGCGCCGGCGCATTCCGGTCCGACGGCCCGTCCTGGCCTCGCCGAGGATGGACGCCTCTGCAAGCATGCCGATTATCAGCGGGTTTACAAATCGACGCGCAAGCAGTTCTCCGCGTCGATGACGTGGTTTGCGGCACTTCGACCCACCGTCGCCCAAAATCCTAAAGCCCCGCCTGTTTTTGGACCGCGCGTGGGGCTGACTGCAGGTAAAGTGCTGGGGAAAGCGCACGAACGCAATCGCATCAAGCGGCGGATGCGCGCCGTTGTGCGGCAGCACCTGCACGAACTGCCCTCCGGGCTGGACTTGATCCTGCATCCGCGTCGATTTGTCATGGATATGGAGTTTGGGAAACTGGATGCTGAGGTTTTGCGTATCTTTCGTCAAGCCCGAGCGCAGATCGCGTCGCAGACCTCGCAAAAGCCGAAGAACGCCACGGTCGCCGAGCCGAACACTGCCTCATGAAGCGTCTCCTCCTCAATTCGCTGGCTATCTATCGCCGCTGGATGTCTCCGGCAGTGCATGCGATTTTCCCTGGAGGCTGCCGGTTTCACCCCACCTGTTCGGAATATGCCATGGAAGCCATCACCATTCACGGATCATGGAGCGGAGGTTTGCTGGCGCTGCGTCGGCTGTCGCGCTGCCATCCTTTCGGTTCCAGCGGCTTCGATCCCGTTCCTTTGCCGAAGCCCCAAGTCACGCACAGCGCCATGGGGAAACCTGCCACCCTCCACGACCCGTTACCATAGAAGTGATCGCCTTTTCCCGGGTGTGCCCCGAAGCGACAGGCTCTTACAACGACAGGACTGACCCAATTGGCTGAATTTCGCAATCCGAATGCTTCAACGCCGGGCTCCGGCGGCGGTGGGGGCGATATGCGCTCCACGCTCGCTTTCGTAGTTCTCGCGATGGTCGCACTGCTCGCCTTTCAATATTTCAAACCACCCACCCCGCAGCCCCCGCCGGCAGTAGCCACTCAACCGCGGCCGAATGCTCCAGGCCCGCAAGCTGCAGTGGGTCTGCCGGTCCCAACACCGTCTCCCGCTGGCGCAACAGCGGCTTTGGTAGCTGCCAAAGAGACCCAGACCATCGTCGAGAACGAGCTGTACAAGATTACGTTCACCAATCGCGGCGCACAGGTGAAGAGCTGGATTCTGAAGAAGTACAAGGATTCGCAAGGGCGCCCGCTGGACTTGGTCAACCAGCGTGCAGCCGCCGATTTTGGCTATCCGCTTTCGGTCTACACGTACGAAGCCGGGCTGACGACAGAGTTGAACCAGGCGCTGTACCAAGCCTCCGCGACCGGAAACGTAGCCGCGCCGGCCGGGATCATTTTCAAGTACGCCAAGGGCCCGCTGACGGTCACCAAGACCTTCACTTTCAACGAAAGCTACGTTATCGATACGCAGGTCTCGGTGATGCGGAATGGTTCGCCCGTGCGGGCGCTCCTCACCTGGCCCAGCGGCCTGGGCGATCAGGAAGAGGTCTCGCAATACGCGGCCAGCAAGTTTGCGTGGTCGAGCGACGGCAAACGGGATTCGACCGGCCCGAACAAGGGCATGTTTTCAGCCGGCGTGACCGGCAACGCAACCCTCGAGCAGCCGTATGACTACGCTGCCACGATCGACCTCTATTTTGCCGCAGCATTTCTGCCTGCCGTTCCCTCCAGGGCTACCATCGTCACGCTGCACAACACGATCGATGCGCCGAAGGATATTGCTCATCCCGACGCGGAGAAATTCAAATCGCCGGTGCTGGGGATTGCCGTCGGCGATACCAGCGGAGCAACCCACACGCGCCTCTTTGCCGGGCCTATGCAGTTCGATGTGCTGGGGTCGATCCACACCACCGCTTCCGATGGAAAGGCCACCGGCGAAGACCTGAAGCCGCTGATCCAGTTTGGATGGCTCAAAGTGATTGCCGAGCCGCTCTTCCTGCTGTTGCGCTTTGTGCATGGTTTTGTCGGCAACTGGGGCTGGGCCATCGTCATCGTCACCCTGGTCTTCAACTTGCTCATGCTGCCTACGCGCTTCATGATGATGCGGTCTTCGTTGAAGATGCAGCGTATCCAGCCCAAGCTGGAGGTCATCAAGCGCAAATATGCAGGCCTGAAAGCGACTGACCCGAAACGCGCCGAGATGAATGCCGAAACGATGGCGTTGTACAAGACAGAAGGCGTCAACATGTACGGCGGCTGCCTGCCCATGCTGGTGCAGATGCCGCTCTTCTTTGCCTACTATCGCGTGCTGGCCAATGTGATCGAGCTGCGCCAGGCGCACTGGGGATGGCTGCCGAACCTGGCCATCGCCGATCCGTATCACATTCTGCCCATCATCATTATCGCCAGCATGTTCCTGGTGCAGTTCATTACACCGTCGCCGGGGATGGATCCCGCGCAGCGCCGCATGATGGCGTTCATGATGCCTGCGATTTTCGGCTTTTCCATGTGGAGCTTCGCCTCCGGCCTGGCGCTCTACTGGGCTACCGGCAACCTGCTCAACCTGGGATTGCAATTGGCCATCAACCGTTCCCCGATGGGACGCGAACTGCATGCGATTGCTGCGAAACGCGCCGCCAAGAAAGATGGCCGCAATCCTGCCAAGACCATCCAGGGCAGGCGCTGATCCCGAATTACCCGCCCGGATCTCAACTTTCACCGACCCCGCCTGACAAGCGGGGTTTTCTTTGCCCGAAAGGTCCGTGGGAACGCGCGTGGGGACGAAACCGTACACTAGAAGGCGATACTTCGATGCCTGCGCTCACTACCCTGATTTCGACCAGAAGGACACCTATGTTGAAGCAACTTCGCCCCGCCCTGCTGCTTTCCATCATGCTTGTTGCAGCCTGCTCCTTTCTTCACGCCGAAGAGGGAATGTGGACATTCGACAACCCGCCCCTCAAGCTGCTGAAGGCCAAGTACGGTTTCGTGCCGACGCAAGCCTGGCTTGACCACCTGCGCCTCTCCAGCGTGCGGTTGAATGATGGCGGGTCGGGATCGTTTGTCAGTGCGGACGGGCTGCTGCTAACCAACCATCATGTAGCGCGCGGACAGTTGCAGAAGAATTCGACCCAGGAACACAACTACCTCGAAGACGGCTTTTATGCCGAGAAACCCGACCAGGAGATGAAGTCTCCCGATCTCGAGGTTAACGTGCTGCAGTCGATGGAAAATGTAACTTCCAAAGTGGACGCCGCGACCAAGGGCATCAAGGATGACAAGGAAGCGTTGAAGGCCCGGACAGCGGCCATCGCAGCCATTGAAAAGGAGAGTACGGATGCGACCAAGCTGCGATCCGACGTGGTCGCCTTCTACAACGGAGGCGAATATTGGCTCTATCGCTACAAGAAGTACACCGATGTGCG
>CAILBQ010000246.1 GCA_903832475.1 uncultured Acidobacteriota bacterium
CCAAGCCTGGTCCAGTCTCGCTGCAGAATCGCATCCAGATCATAATGCCCATGCCAGTAACTCGCCACCTTTGGATCGATAACTCCAGTCACCTTGTCAAAGATCGGAAGCGGATAGCCATCCGGTCCCACCGGACCATACACCGCCTGCCAGATATCGAACTGCTCACCCGACCGCCCATCATCTCCCAGCGCCAGCTCATAGGCATTGCTATCCAGTGTCGTAGCCGTGGTATGCCCCAGGTAATCCCTCATGGATGGCTGCAGTATGTTCTTGTGCGCTCCCTCCATGTAGTACGCATTCTTGTCCTCATACAGATCGATGTTGGTGAAAGCATGGAAATCTACTGGATCAGGGCACGCCACAAACGCCCCGTTGTAATGCGTGGGATAGAACATCTGCACCGCAAGCGACTCCCACCCGCCAGTCGACCCTCCATACAAAAATCTCGCCCAGCCCTGTCCGATGCTGCGAAACTTCTTCTCAATCGCCGGCATGAGCTCAGTCTCAATCGCATCTCCATAAGGCCCGAGGTTCGCTGAATTCACAGCGTATGAGTCGTCATAATAAGGATTCGCGTGCTGAATCTTCACCACCAGATAGCGCGGAAACTGAGGACTTATCCACTGCTGATAGGTCTTGTAGGCTTCTTCCTGTTGAATCCGGTTATACGCCGCAAGATGAAACCGCTCACTATACACCGGCTTTAAATCTTTATCCGGCGGCGTCGTCCGGAAGTCATCGATCCCATCCACAAAATGATCCTGGAACAGCATCAGGGGAAAGTGAGCGTTCGGATGTTCATCGAATCCCTCCGGCACCAGTACCACTGCCGAAAGGAACATGGGCCGTCCCCAGAACTTCGTCAACAGCTCACTCTGAATCTTGATGTGCCGAATGTATTTCGTATCCTTCGCTTCAGGGGATTGCCGGAATTTCCTCCGTCATCTCGATGTCAATCGGCCCCGCGTTTCCTCCAATACGAATTTTCTTTGGCTTGCTGTACAGATTGCCCGGCGTCAGGTTCCAATGCTGTCCTTCGCCCTGGTCCATGTGCAGCTTAACCGTCGTCCCATCCGCGCGATGAAATGTCTCATAGCGATTCAACAGCGCCTGCACCGTGTATTCTCCTGGTGGCACATCCCGCAGGCTCCGAATCGGATAACCCCAGGCCGTTGCGTCCACCGTCGCCGGCACTCCCGGAGCCATCCCGTCCACGGTTACGCCAAAGATCATCTGCGATCGCGGCGTATCGTCAATCTGCATGCGCGGCTCCTCCGACGAATCAGTCGAAAGCATCAGCAGGAGCCGCCCATCGATCGGCGTCGCACTCCGCTGGTTCTGAAAACTCACCCTGAAAGACTGGCCGGAAGCCGGCGATAGCCCGCTCACGCCGGCTGTTGCCAGCAATAGAAAAACCGCAATGCGAAAGGTCCTCATAGCGTTGAAGACTAACATCCCGCGAGCGTCGAAAGTTGCACAAATGTTTCGGACTTTACGCTGTACCTGTCCGCCCCACCAGCATCGCGCGCAACCCACGGTTGAATGGCTCCGAATACCATCTCGTTATCACCCACGCGATCCCTGCTGAGAGCCCAAGAAACAAAAGCAGCGCCAGCGGCTTGGCCTCCGGGCTCATCGCATGTGGACGGAACACCGTCCGCATCAACGCCAGCAGGACAATGTGGAACAGATAAAGCTCGTAACTGTGGCGGCCAAACCAGGAAAGCGGTATGGCCATGCGTGCACGCCAACCGCGACGAGGCCGATTACGGTCAATGTAGCGCCCTGCCCCTTCCGCCAGCAGAAACATAGCCGCTCCTGCTGCCATCAGACTCGTACCCCACACCGGCACTGAATCGATTCCCGCGCTTAGATAAACAACCAGCATTCCCACCAGAGCCATCGCCTGCATGGCATTGCGAGCCCATCCACGCACCCGGACCTTGTCCGCTGTAACGGCAGTCACGCATCCCATCGCAATCGCGTCGAAGCATGCGAGGTTTCCATACAGGAATTGAATCTCATTATGGCTATGCATGCTGCGATAGATAGGGCCGCCCACAATCGCAGCCAACCAAACCAGCATCACCCAACGCGTCCGGCGCAGCACCAGGCAAAGCACCGGAAACGCCAGGTAGAACACTTCCTCGACCGACAAAGACCAGAAGATATTTAGGCAATAGTTGAAGTAACCGAACTTCGCCATCAGGATGTTATGCCAGAAAGTCAGCACGGATAAGTCGGCAAGCCACAATGGCACGACCCCTTCATCGCGAAAGATGGAAACCCCAGCGGCGGCCAACCCGCTTATGACCGCCAGTACCAGCGCCAGACATGGCACAATCCGCGCGAAGCGGTAAGCATAAAAGACCTTTGCCGAAACACCGCTCAAACTCCCGAAACGGCGCAGCGAAGTTGATGTAATCAAGTATCCAGAAATGGCAAAGAAAACGGTAACTCCGTGGTTTCCGTTCCACACCAGGTTACTCAGATACGGCGCCGGCAAGAGCCTGCCCAGAGGACTTTTCAGCAAGTTGTAAGCAAGCTGAAAATGCAGCACCAACACCGAAAGGATCGCCAAACCGCGCAGGCAGTCGATGCGAATGTCCCGCGTCAAGTCTTGCCGAACAGGGCCAGCCTGCATGGTTCCCTTCCCCATTTCAAAATGCCAACACAATGCAAAAGGAAAGGTCGATCAATGCAGATGCATGCGCCACAAGGTATAAGTGACTAACTCGTGCCACACCTGTTCCCACTCCGTCTTGCTGCCGACCGAAGCTACCTGAACTCGCGGCGAAGTCAGAACCGCCAGCCCTTCCCGCCCACATATTTGCCGAATGCGGAACAGGTGCGTCGGGTCGCTGACGATCACCACTCGTTTATATCCATTGGCCCGCGCGATGACCACCACGCGCAGTGCCTGTTCTTCCGTTGTTCGGCTTTGCGTTTCCGCGATGATCGCCTTGGCCGGAACACCATTGCTGATCAGGTACGCCTCGCCCACCTGCCCTTCGGAATAACTATCGCCTGGCGCACTTCCTCCCAGCGTCAGAACTACCGGCGCAATGCCGTGCTCATACAGAGCCAGCGCGTGATCCAGCCTTGCCCGCAGCACCGGCGAAGGCTTGCCGCCATACTCGGCCGCCCCAAAAACACAGATCACATCCGAAGGAGCCGCTTCATCCAAGTACGCGTAGCGCTCAATCTGGGCATACACCCAGACGCACCAGCTCAGACCGGACAGCAGCGCCACAGCCAACAAAAACAGGAGCACAAACCGAACCGCGGATCCGGCCCAGCCCGATCGCGGAGCCTGAGTTATCTCGTCTCGAGCGCTCACGCTACCTCTGCAGCGCCAGGGCTATCTCGTGCGTCGAAATCGCTCCCTCGCGCAAAATCTCCCAACGGCCGCCATTGTTGGACAAGTCCACAATCGTCGTCGGTACGGCATGACCGGAGGGCCCGCCGTCCACAATCAGCGGAATCCG
>CAILBQ010000247.1 GCA_903832475.1 uncultured Acidobacteriota bacterium
GAAGATACTCAGAAGTATTTTCTAGAAGCTCAATTTCAACTTGGTATCGCTTTGACCCTGCAACCACCTCGTAGTTGTCGCGAGCATGGAGCTCGGCTAGCACATCGTTGCAAGACATCGATGACCAGCGGCTCAGCTCTCGTTGGAGTACCTTTCGCCAATCTTCCCGCCCGCTCATCCTATCCCCCGCTCACGTCAGAAACTCTAAAGACAGCGTGATTCTATTCGCTATCGTCCCTGAAGTCCGAGCCGCGAGTAAGTAGTGCACAACTCGTCAGATCCCTTTGAATAACAAGCTCCAGGCCACCGAGGACCTTTCACTTCGGCATAGGATCTGCCAATTTCCGGCCATTAGCTCGCGGCAGCAAGCCCCGTTTTCCCGCACCCCGCAGAGCAAGCGACGAGCTACGCGAGGCCCACGCGAAGCGTCCGCCCGGACGGCAGGTCCCGGCAGGTGCCTACTTTTCCAATATCTGCAAATCCAGCGGCTTCTCCAGCAGCGCCGGCATCCGCCCGATCTCCTGCAGCGCCCGCTTCAACGCCGAGGTCCGGCAAGGCTCCACCGTCACCACAAACGGCAGCCGGTCCAGCGGATACCCCGGCTTCTGCAAAATCGCGTTCAAGTTGATCTTCTCGTGGGCCAGCGCGCTCGCGATCCCGGCCACGATCCCGGGCCGGTCGTTGACCATGAACCGGATATAGTGCGGCACTTCCAGTTCCGTCCCCACCTTCGACGGCGTCGAAGGAATGGCAATCCTGCACGAGCCATGCGCCAGCCCCAGCAGATCGCTCACCACCGCCACCGCCGTCGGATGCCCGCCCGCGCCGTGCCCGGAAAACACCACGTCGCCACCATAATGCCCGGTCGTGATCACCATGTTCTCCGTCCCGCGCGACCACGCCAGCGGAGACACCAGCGGCACCAGCATCGGCCGCACCGTCGCCGCCAGATGCCCGTCAATCCGCTCCGCCCGAGCAATCTGCCGGATGGTGCAGTTCAAATCCTTGGCGTACGAAAAATCAATCGCCGACACCTCGGTGATCGAACAAGTCTCAATCTCGTCAGGATGCACCTGCGCCCGCAGCGCCAGCCGGATCAAAATCGCCAGCTTGGCCCGGGCATCAAACCCGCCCACATCCTCGGTCGGATCAGCCTCCGCATACCCCATTCCCTGCGCTTCGGCGAGCACCGCACCATACTCCGCGCCAGCCTCCATCTTGCTCAGGATGAAGTTGCAGGTGCCATTCAGGATGCCTTCGACCCGCTCCACCCGGTCGCCGGACAGCCCATTCTCCAGCCCTGGAATCACCGGGATGCCGCCCGCCACCGCCGCTCCATACAACAGCCGGCTGCCGTGCGCGGCCGCAATCGCTTCCAGCTCCAGCCCGTGATACGCAATCAGCTTCTTGTTCGCGGTGATGACGCTCTTGCCTGCCGCCAGCGCCTTGCGTACCCAGTCCCCCGCCGGCTCCAGGCCGCCCGCCAGTTCCAGAATCACATCGGGCGCGTCCTCCGCCGAACCCAGCAACGCATCCGCATCGCTGCTCCATGCCACTGAAGACGGTACCCAGTCCACCCGCTTGCGATGAACATTGCGATTGAAAATATGCGTCAGCTCAAGCCCGGCCGGCGCGGACTCCACCAGGATGCGCGCTACCGATCGCCCCACCGTTCCAAAACCAAAGATGGCAACGCGGAGAGGCCGACTTGTCGTCTTAACGGAGTACGCGGCGTCCGGAAAAGCAAGACTTTGCGACACGGCAGCTTCCTTTTCAGATGATTTGCAAGACCCTGCAACTCATCCGCTGCGCAGCCAAACGAACACGGCAACGACAGCTGCAGCGGATGGTTGATTTCCCGATAATACCTGAGCCGACTGCAACGATAGAGTCCTGGGGTACGATAAAGGCGGATGCAACGAATTCTTTCCATTCTGTTCACATTGGTTCTCAGTCTGGGACCGGCCGCGGCCTCCGTGCCTTCCCAGGCACTAGCCTCCGGCTGGACAGGAAAGGTCGACGAATCGCGAATTCCGGCTTGCTGCCGCAGGGGTGGTGTTCACCACTGCACCATGCCCTCCGGCGAACCTGGGTTCTCGGCTCCAGGCTGCTGTCCCAATCTTCCTCAAGCTCTGGGTACGACCACCGTCCCCATTGCCGCACTGCCTACAACAGGCGCGCTGTCTCTTCCTTTCTCGTCGGCACGATCCATCCCTCCATCCCCGTCCGCGATCGACCCCGCCGCAAAGCGTCATACGCATCCCAAGCGCGGCCCGCCCTCCCAGAGCGTTTAGACCACCCTGCGAAACTCCGATCGACACTGAGCTGATTCCGCCGCATCTCCGGCTCCGGCTCTTTCCTTCGTTCGGTGATCGCCGTGCCGTCAGGTTCAAAAATCTTAGGGAGCTTCCGATGCGTTTGTTCAAGACTTTCGCCGCTGTTTTGCTATCTTTCACGGCCGCTTCATCCTGCTTCGCCACCGTTTTTTCCAATGTGCACGGTGTCGTCCACGATGCCCAGCACTTCCCCGTCGCTAACGCCGCCGTCGTCCTCAAAGCCTCCGATTCCGACTTCGAACTCCACGCCAGGACCGGCCCTGACGGCAGCTTCGACCTGCCTTCCGTGCCCCTTGGCATCTACCGCCTGCACATCGAGGCGAAGGGGTTCGCTGAAACCGAAGAGGTCATCACCGTCCAGTCCGGCACCCACCCCGTGCTGCACATCCCCCTTACGCCGGCGACGGTTCGAACCACGGTCACCGTCAACGCCCAGGAAAGCACCGCCTCTTCCACGCCCACCACCATGCTCAGCCGCCAGGAAATCGACGAAACCCCCGGCGCCCTCCGCTCCGGTTCCTTCGCCATCGTCACCGACTACGTCCCCGGAGCCTACATCACCCACGACATGCTCCACATGCGCGGAGGCCACCAGACCTCCTGGCTCATCGACGGCGTCTCCATCCCCAACACCAACATCGGCTCCAACGTCGGCCCGCAGATCGATCCCCGAGACATGGACACGCTCGAAACTCAGCGTGGCTCTTACGCGGCCGACGAAGGCGACCGGACGTATGGGATCTTCAACGTCCTCCCCCGCAGCGGCTTCGAACGAGATCGTCAGGCCGAGCTCGTCCTCACCGGCGGCAACTTCCAGACCGCCGACACCCAGCTCTCCTTCGGCGATCACTCCGCCGACGTGGCCTGGTACGCCAGCCTAGCCGGCGCCCGCTCCACCTACGGCCTGCAGGCGCCCATCTCTCAAATCCTGCACGACTCTTCGAACAGCCAGAGCGCCTTCGGCTCTGTCCTCGTGAACCGTGGCGCCAACGACCAGTTCCGCATCGTCGGCCAGTTCCGCCAGGACTACTTCCAGGTTCCCTACGATCCCAACCCAGACAGCTGGGAAAATCAGAATTACGACTCCAGCGGACTCCGCGACGGCCAGACCGAACGCGACAGCTTCCTCCTCGCCACCTGGGTACACACCCTGATGAAGCGCGGCACCTTCGAAATCTCACCCTTCTTCCACTCCAATACCGCCAACTATGACTCCAGCGCCGGCGATCTCCCCGTAGCCAGCACATGGGACCGCACCAGCAATTACGCCGGTCTCCAGGCCAACGTGCGCGGAGAATGGAAGCGCAACAACCTCGCCGCCGGCCTCTACGCCTGGGGACAACATGACGCCAACCTCTACGGCGCCATCTTCAATGACGGTAGCGGCACCAACTTCCGCAAGCCCGCCTCCGCTATCGCCGGCCTCACCGAGGCCTACATCTCCGACGACTTCCGCGCCACCGACTGGCTCACCCTCCAGGCCGGCTTGCGCTTCCAAAGCTTTCAAGGCGACGTCGCTGAAAATCAAGCTGACCCCCGCTTCGGCGCAACCCTCAAGATCCCTCGCATCAACTGGACCTTCCGCGGCTTCTACGGCCGCTTCTACCAGGCTCCTCCCCTGCTCACCGTCACCGGCCCCATCGCCGCCTATGCCAACCAGAACAACACCGCCTTCGTCCCCCTCCACGGCGAACGCGACGAAGAGCACCAGTTCGGCGTCAATATCCCTATTCGCGGCTGGGTCCTCGACATCGACACCTTCAAGACCCGTATCAACAACTTCCTCGACCACTCCAACGTCGGCGAATCCAACATCTACTTCCCCGTCACCGTCGATGGAGCCCTGGTCCGCGCCTGGGAAACCACCCTGCGTTCTCCCCAACTTGCCCGCCTCGGCCGCTTTCATCTCGCCTACTCCAACCAGATCGCAGAACAGCGCGGCAACATCACAGGCGGCCTCATCTGCGCCCCCGCCGATTCCCCCGACTGCGATGCCGGCTTCGACTACACTCCCGTCGACCACGACCAGCGCCACACCTTGAACACCGGCTTCACCACCAACCTGCCTCACCGCACCTGGTTCAGTTCCAACGTCTACTACGGCTCCGGATTCTCCAATGGCCTGGGCGGAGATCCCACCGACGGCAGCCCCTATCAGGCTCCCTACCTTCCTGCCCATACCACCTTTGACATCGCCGCCGGCGCCGCCCTCGGTGAAAACTGGAAATTCGCCGTCAACGTCGTCAACGTCACCAACCACCGCGTCCTCGAAGACAACTCCCTGACCATCGGCGGCTTTCATTACAACGACCCCCGCCTGATCAGCGGCGAGCTCCGCTACCGCTTCCACTTCTGACGCCAAGAATGTGTGCAGTGTGGGTGTGAAAATCCAGATCAAGTCGCGAATGCGGATATTCTCACACTCACACTCTCTCCTTCACTCCCTTCGCCCAAGGTCCCTGGATCTCTCGCTCTACTCCCTGCTTTTTCCATTGCCTCCGCCGCTCGACTGCGATACAGTCTCCCAGCAGCCCCAACCCACGCTGAGCACCGTCGCCTGCGCACTTTCATGCACGGAGGAATCTCATGTCCTTGATCAAACGCTCGTTCGCCGAGTGTTTCGGCACCTTCTGGCTTGTCTTTGGCGGCTGCGGCAGCGCCGTCCTCGCCGCTGGCTTCCCCACCCTCGGCATCGGCTTTGCCGGCGTCGCCCTCGCCTTCGGCCTCACTGTCCTCACCATGGCTTTCACCCTCGGACACATCTCCGGCTGCCACCTCAACCCCGCCATCACCATCGGCCTCGTCGTCGGCAAGCGCTTTCCCGCGAAAGAGTCCAGCGCCTACATCGTCGCCCAACTGATCGGCGCCGTCGCCGCATCAGGTGTTCTCTACCTCATCGCCAGCGGCAAGCCCGGATTCGTCCTCGGCGGTTTCGCCACCAATGGCTACGGAGCCAACTCGCCCGGCGGATACTCGCTCGTCGCCTGCTTCGTCGCCGAAGTCGTCCTCACCGCCTTCTTCCTTCTCGTCATCATGGGCTCAACCGACCCCCGCGCTCCCAAGGGCTTCGCCCCCATCGCCATCGGTCTCTGTCTCACCCTTATCCACCTCATCAGCATCCCCGTCACCAACACCTCGGTGAACCCGGCCCGAAGCACCGGCCCCGCTCTCTTCGTCGGCGGCGCAGCCCTCTCCCAGCTCTGGCTCTTCTGGGCTGCCCCCATCCTCGGCGGCATCCTCGGAGCACTCGTCTACCGCGTCTTCTTCGCCGAGGAAGCCCTTCCCACCACTCGCCCTGTCAGCGAAGCCATGGCCACCGCCGGCGACTAGCTCTCTTATTCAGAAGTAACCACCACACCGGGTGCCCCATCCATCCCTCACCACCCAACGACAGGTCTTCGTCGTCGGGGTGGTGAGGGATGGGTGGGAACCCGCAACACTCCCCGTGTCCTTGCTCTTGTCGTTGCCTTGCTTTTCTTTCTGTCATTCCCGAAGGGCATCAGCTGTTGTCCCTGCGGCGAAGCCGCCTCTGCACGCACGGCAGGCGCCGCGAGTACACTGTTGCCCATGGCCACTGTCTTCGAAAAACTGAACCTCGGCAACCAGACTGATCTCATCGTCATCAACGCGCCGGAGAGCTTCGAGCCCGAGCTCAACGAACTCCAGAACGTCAACTTCAACATCCGCGTCGAGCGCACTCTCGACGAAGTGCCCAGCCCGCCCTTCGTCCTCGCCTTCGTGACCCAGCAAGCCGAAGTCGACGCCCTCTCGACCCAGATCGCCGCACAGACCGAAGGCGACGCCATCGTCTGGTTCGCCTACCCCAAGGGCACGTCGAAGAAACTGAAATGCGACTTCAATCGCGACACCGGCTGGACCGTCCTCAAAGCCGCCGGCTTCGACACTGTCCGCGCCATCGCCATCGACGAGGACTGGACCGCCCTCCGCTTCCGCCGCATCGAGTTCATCAAGAACACGACTCGCCGCTAGCCTGCCGGCCCGAAAACCACAAGAGCCCTTACTTCGAAATGGCCTGTCATCCTGAATGCAGTGAAGGATCTGCGTTTGCCTTTGCGGCGAAGGGCGTCTCCTTTGGCGGCTTCGTTAGCTAACTCACAGGGTCTTGAACAACCCCGGCAGCACCATCCCAGCCTTCCCCAGCACCACCTGCGTAAACGCGCTGGCATTCAGCGGTGCCTCCGGCCCCACATACACCGCCTGCGCCCCCGCCTGCCGCGCCCAGTGCACAAAATTCGCCGCCGGATACACCGACCCCGATGTCCCCACCACCACCATCACCGTTGCCTTCGAAATCTCCGCCGAAATCCGCTCCATCTCCATCGGCGTCTCCCCAAACCAGACAATATGCGGCCGCAACACCGCACCGCAAGCGCACTTCTCCACGCTCGCTAAATCCGCATACACGGCGCGATCGGCAACCGGCACACTCCCGCATTCATGACTGCATCGCGAAACAAACAGCTCCCCATGCATGTGCACCATGCGCCGCGATCCAGCCCGCTCATGCAGATCATCCACATTCTGCGTGCACAGAAAGAAGCAATCTCCTAACTGCTTCTCCAACTCCGCCAGCGCCACATGCGCCGCATTCGGCTCAGCCTTCTCTGCATTTTCCCGCCGCGCGGAATAAAACTGCCAGACAAGCTCCGCATTCCGATCCCACGCCTGCGGCGTGCACACATCCTCCACCCGATGCCCGGCCCACAACCCATCCGAATCGCGGAACGTCGCCAGCCCGCTCTCCGCACTGATCCCCGCCCCCGTCAGCACAAAGACGCGATCCTTCGCACCGATTTCAATCGACTCCATCGATTGCCTCTCACCTGCCCGATCGAACCCTTCCGATGACAAGCTGTCATCCGATCAACCCGATGCGTTCAGGAGTTGTCATCCTGAGCAAAGCGAAGGATCTGGATTTTGCTCTTGCTTTTCTTTCTGTCATTCCCCTGAGGGGAATCTGCTTCTGCCTTTGCGCGAAGCGCGTCTGCCCGCACGGCAGGTGCTTGCTGTCATTTCCCTCAAGGGAATCCGCTCATGCCTTTGCCCTTCACACCCACACTTGATTCAAAGCACCAACAGCAGCTTCCCCGTCGTCTTCCGCGAAGCAATATCCACCTGCGCCTGCGCCGCATCCTTCAGCGCATAGGTGAACTCCGCGCGCACCGCCAGCTTCCCCTCCGCAATCCACCGAAACACGTCGCCAGAACGCCACTCCAGATCCGCCCGCGCAGCGACATAATCCTTCAACGTCGGCCGCGTCACAAACAGCGAGCCCCGCGTGCTCAACTGAATCAAATCAAACGGAGGCACCGCCCCGCTCGACCCGCCAAACAGCACCATCATCCCGCGCGGCTTCAAACAGTTCAGCGACTTCTCAAACGTGGTCTTGCCCACCGAGTCATACACAACATCGACTCCCCGCCCATCTGTGAACCGCTTGCTTTCGGTCTCGAAATCAGCCTCGGTATAGAGAATGACTTCGTCCGCTCCCGCCGCCTTCGCCAACTCCGCTTTCTCTGCGGTCGAGACAGTCGCAATCACCCGCGCCCCCAGCATGTGCGCCATCTGCACCAGGAGCCGTCCCGTGCCGCCGGCCGCTGCATGAATTAGGCACGTATCCCCTGCCTTCAACGCAAAGGTGGAATGGGACAAATAATGCGCCGTCATGCCCTGAAGGATCACTGCTGCCGCTGTCTTCAAATCCACGCCATCAGGCACTTTGACGAGCGCCGCAGCCGGCGCCAGCGC
>CAILBQ010000248.1 GCA_903832475.1 uncultured Acidobacteriota bacterium
CCGTTCTTTCTGTCATTCCCCTCAGGGGAATCTGCTTCTGTCCTTGCCGTTCTTTCTGTCATTCCCCTCAGAGGAATCTGCTTCTGTCCTTGCCGTTCTTTCTCTCATTCCCCTCAGAGGAATCTGCTTCTGTCCTTGCCGTTCTTTCTGTCATTCCCCTCAGGGGAATCTGCTTCTGTCCTTGCCGTTCGTTCTGTCATTCCCCTCAGAGGAATCTGATTCTAATTAGCATCCGCCGCCACCGCATGACTCATCGCCCAGTACCTTTCCCACCAAACATCCCAGACCTCATCCTCCCACACAATCCCCTTTCCCTCATTGGCAGGCGGAGTATGCACTGACACCGTCTTTCCCTCCAGCCCCACCATCGCCCCATGCGCCATTTCTTCCGAAGTGCAGTTGAATTTGTACGAACCAACATGCTCCTCGGTCACCCGGTAGCGATAATCGAAGCTCACCTTCCAGTAATCCACCCCGTTCATCCCCCCATCCACCTTGCGCACGGCCAAATTCTCGACCGCACCCGGGCAGGTCGGCCACCCCTTCGACCGGTAGACACGCCACTTCTCCCGCCCCGCCTGCACCGCCCACCACAGCGCCAGCGCCCCTGCTACAAACGCAATCTTGTCCCACGACTGAAACAGAAACCAGATCCCAAACTTCATCGCCACCAGTTGCATCAACATGCGCGCCACCTCACCCAATGCCGCGCAATCGCCTGCCTTTTCCCCTCACCGGATGCGAACCCTTCCATACCGTGCTGCTGTTTCCTCAGCACAGCAATCCAGGATCCGCAACGCAAATCTATTGATTCTCGTCGACACTCGTGCCATTCTTAACCGATTTGCAGAAGGGTTTCCCGCCCTTCCTTAAATCGCGCACGGCCGCATCACGATTGGAGGCCTTCCCCATGCCGCGATTCTTCCTCATCACCCTCCTGCTCTCTGTTGTCTCCTCTAGCTCTCTTGCTTTCGCCCAGGAACCAGCCTTCCTTTATGACAACCCCGCCCTCCGCTACGAAGTGTCCCCCGGCCGCTATCACTACGTCTTTCCTTGCAAGATGCGCTCCCAAGCCAACGGCGCTGTTTCTGCCGACTCCCCACCCGCCATCTGCTGGCCCATCCTCGGCGGTCAGTTCAAAAACGCCAAGGGCGAAAACGTCAAGCTGGTTCCCGTAGTCGGCGTCATCGCGGTATCCGCCACCACGGTCAAATACCTTCCCAACGAGGCCAACGCCGCGTCCCCCATGCCCGACCTTCCCGTCTCTGAAATCCAGTACAGCTACGATGCCAGCCGCTCCGTTGCCACCTTGAAAACCAGCGCCGGCACCTGGGGATTCGCCTTCCGGCCCATCTGTATCGATTGCCAGCCCGGCAACGTACCTCCAGATCCCTCCAGGCAGCAGCAATTCGCCGCCGAATACCGCGAGTTCCAGGAAAGCCTCGTTGACTTCAAGAAAGTCGAAAGCCACCTCCAGGAACTTGCCGCCAATCTCCGCATCGGCGTCACTCCCAGCAATCAGCCCAATCTCCAGGACCCTCCTGAAGCCATGGCGCTCTACAGCGACCTCAACACCCGCCTGTCCCCCTACTGCTCAGACTCAGCCCGGACCTGCCTTGCCTCGTATCAGAAATACCAGGCATGCAAGAGCGCCGGTCTTCAGGCGGAGTGCGGCGAGCCGCCTTCCTGCTCCACAGCCTGCATCATCACATCGGCACAGCTGAAAGCCCTCAAAGTGACCCTCTGCGAGTCCCGGTTGCAGGACAGCGCCACCCTCATCCCCGACTGGTCAGAAGTCGCCAAAAAGCGCGACGCCGACCGTCAAGCAAGAAGCTCCAGCGACCCAATCACTATCCACATCAAAGACAAAGACCCGAACGCCCCTCAATTGGACTTCATGGGCAAGCCCATCGACAACAAAAACCCCTGCAGCGTCGAAGCCGCGTACGCAACCGCCATGATGACCCACCTGATGCCGGCTCCCCCGGCTGTAAACGGCAGCATCTTCGGCTCCACCCCCTCGCCCGGAGCCGATCCAAAAACCGTCATCATCGCATCTGGTGTTGCGACTGGTCTGCTCATCTCTCAAACGCGGCCAATCTATCCACCTGCCGCCAGAGCCGCGCGCGTGGGAGGAACCGTCGTGCTCAAAGCCACCATCACCAAGCAGGGAGACATCGACGATCTTTCCGTCGTCTCTGGACCCGCTTTGTTACAGCAAGCCGCGCTCGACGCCGTCAAGACCTGGAAATATCGCCCCTATATGCTGAACGGCCAGCCAGTCAAAATCCTCACGCAGATCAACGTCGTCTTCAACCTCGGAGGCCCACCACCCCCATCAGGGCCAAGCGCCCCCGGCGTCCCACCCCAGACACCTTGAATCTTCAGGCAGCAGGAGCTCACCGCCCTTTGTAATTCGTCTCCATCCAGTCCCGATAAGCCCCGGAAGTCACTTCCTCCACCCACGCCTGGTTATCCAGATACCACCGCACCGTCTTCCTCAGCCCCGTCTCGAAGGTCTCCTTGGGCTTCCACCCAAGCTCCCGCTCCGCCTTGGTCGCGTTGATGGCATACCGCCGGTCATGCCCTGGCCGGTCTTTCACCGAAGTCATCAACTCGGCATGGGGCCGATACGGCGAATCCGGTAAAAACTCATCCAGCAGCGCACACAGCATCTTCACCGTGTCGATGTTGGCCTGCTCATTCCACCCGCCGATGTTGTACGTCTGCCCGGGAACACCCTTCTCCAGCGCCACCCGCAGCGCCGCCGCGTGATCGCCGACATACAGCCAGTCCCGCACCTGCATCCCGTCGCCATAAATCGGCAGCGGCTGCCCATGGATTGCCTTGTTCAGGACCAGCGGCAGCAGCTTCTCGGGAAACTGCAGCGGCCCATAGTTATTCGAGCAGTTAGTGATAATCACCGGCAGCCCATAGCTCTTGCCCCACGCGCGCACCAGCAAATCGCTCGCTGCCTTTGAAGCCGCATACGGCGAGTTTGGCTTGAACGCAAACGTCTCCTCAAACGGAGCATCCCCCGGCTTCAACGAACCAAACACCTCGTCCGTCGAAACATGCAGAAACCGGAACTTCGCCCTGTCCGCTTCATCCAGCTTGTCCACGTAGCTCTTCGCCGCTTCAAGCAGCACAAACGTCCCATTGATGTTGGTATCGAGGAATTCTCCCGGCCCCACCAGCGACCGGTCCACGTGGCTCTCCGCCGCCAGGTGCACAATCGCGCGCGGCTGGTGCTCGGCAAACAGCCGGTCGACCAGCTCCCGGTCTCGAATATCCCCGCGCACAAACGTGTACCCCGGCCTGCCCGCGATTGGCTCCAGGTTGCGAAGATTTCCCGCGTAGGTCAGCTTGTCAAGATTGACCAGCGGCGTCCCGACCGTGTCAAACCAGTCCAGAACAAAATGCGACCCGATAAACCCGGCGCCGCCTGTAACAAGAATGGGACTTTCATTCGTAATCATCGATATAAGTCTAACCGCCGACAGGAATTCAAAACGATGACAGCTTCGTTGTATGGTGCCTTTTCGAAAGTTTAGGAGGGAAAGCGCGAGATGCGAGCCCAAGACGACGAAGGCGCCCAAAGGACGCAATCAAGGGTGCGGAGCACAAAAAACGGCCCCCGATTCGATCGGGGGCCAAGTTGCCTTGGTTCTCTCGTGTTGCGAGAGCTTGTTTGGCGGCCAGAACGGCGGGGCCGTTAGGCGCGGGCTAAAGCCGGGGGCGTGGCTGGCGCTTGCGCACCGCTCCGCACCTGCTACGGATGGGATGACCGGGGGGTGGTCCCATCCTGGGCCGCCAAGCTGTTTTCCATCAACCGCAGCTCGACAAAGCTTGTCCGGACCGGCTTGGCGTCCTGCGCATCGCTGGTTCCAGTCGCTGTTGTCGAATTTGCTGCCATGGCTGGGGCGTTACCCAACGCGACGGCATGCATGCGGTAGACGGGAATCTCATGTTCGGTGACCAGGTAGCGTTTCACTGCCTCAGCCAGCCGGTTGGAATTCTGAATGCCCACGGAACCTGCACCGGGAGCGTGTGCCTCAACTTCCAGCAGGTATCCCTGGTGTCCGCTGAGCGTGCTTGCCATATCGTCCAACTGCTTCTTTGCGTCTTCCGAAAGCACACTGGACCCACGGCGGAACGCTATCGAAACCGTGTTCTTCTCGGAGTACTGATCCAGCCCGCTGACCGTGGTGTTCAACTGGCCGACCTTGCCCGTAGCCTGACCGGCGATCGTGTTCGCCTGCTGCGCCTGGGTGGTTGCTGCCGAGGCTACTTGGTTCGCCTGATCAGCCGAAGCCTGAGCCTTGCTGATACCAGCTTGGGCTCGACTATCAACATCCTTAATGTCTTTCGCATTCTTGGCATTCACTTCATCCAGTTCGTTCAGTTCTCCGCGGACAGGATCAAGCCGCTTGTCTACCCACTTCTTCCGGGCGAACGGATTGACATGTCCCCAGAAACCCTCCTTCGGAGGCTGACTCAGTTTGCCTTGATCCTGAGTTTGGGGGGAGGGCTGTGTCTCCGAAGGAGTGTTGCTGGACCCTGACGCCGGCTGCTGAGCAGCGGCAGAAAAGCAAAACGCAGATGCCAGCGCGAAAACTGCAATCTGGCCGGGGATGTATTTCCGAGATGATGCAATCGAAACCATGGAGGAACTCCCTGTTTTTGTCATCCCTCCGGCGATACTCCCGGAGGCGAGATGGTCACGCCGTCTCGCCTTACATCGTTGCAAGGGCCGTGCCAAACCAGGAAAGCTCGAACACAAACTCATAAGAGGTTATTTTTGAATAATTTATCCAGCAGCGACCCCGGCATCTTATAGGGCAAAAAGGGAATTGCATCACTTTTTCGATGTAGTTTTTGCAGCAAGGTGTAATTTTTACCGCGTAAACCGCGCCAGGCGCGAGAAAGACGCTTTACTTCGTCTCAACACGCACGATTTTCAATTCCGGAATCTCCCCAGCCCAGTCAGGCGAAATCCGGTCGAAGATCAAGCGGAAGTCCTGCTCCGCTCCAGGCTTCAGCGGCATCGCACCCACCGGCGCGGTATCGACATAGGGCTCCCGCATGCGGACGATTTGCAGCGGGACCGTGTCATTCTGCGCTACCTGGTGCGTATAGCTGTGAAACAGCACCTGCACCGCGATTCCCGTCACCGTCCGATTTCCATGATTGGCTATATGACCGTCGATATAAGTTACTTTCCCGCCCGCAAGATTGGCCGACTCGCTCATGGCTACGTTGCTGATGGCCAACTGCGGCGCGTACGCGTCCAGCGCCGCATTGGCGGGAGTTACTTCCACCGACTTGTGCCGCCCGGACAGCACCAGCCCAGCCACCACTACCAGCAACACCAGTCCCGCCGCGATCCCCAGGGGCAGCCAGTTTCGCTCCCTGCGCTCCGGAGGCCGCTCCATGATTTCCAGATGGGGTTCGCTCACACCGCAGATTCTACACCGTTCCGTGAAACGCTTTCGAACTCAGCCGCACCATCTCTCAGAGAACAGCAAATGAAAAGAGCCAGCGGTACCACAAAGAATTCACACAACGTCACGGCACTGGCAGTCGTCTAAAAGGTGTTCCGCATTGCATTTTGTGCATCTGCAATGGAACGAGCCCTGCTCGCATTCCGTACCCACCATGAAGGCTTCATCCGCCCGACGCTCCGAAAGGACCGGCAATGCCCGCCAACTGTTGCTCCGAGAACATGCCGCTCCCTGCGCAACCCTGCGATCCTCACCCGCACGCCGCGCAATCTCCGCATCAGGCGGGCCTTTACCAGGCTGCGACACTGCTGGTCATGTTGCTCTTCCTGCTCAGCTTCTGGTCCTGCTGACTCGACAGATCACCCAAAGCGCGCTCGGCCATTGCCCTGCCGAAAATCCTGCCCGCGCATCTCGATGGCAACGCACATCTCGGCGAGCCGCGAGCGCATTCGCTCTCCGATGCGGTCACCCAGCGACTCCTCACGCGTTGCCCGCTGTGCCGCTGTCAGCCCCACGCCTCCAGCCGGCAAATCTGGATAATTGGTCGTAATAATCGTCGTGCGCTTGTCGTTGTACCGCGTATTCAGGATCAGAGCCACCGTATCCCACACCCAGTCCGTCGGCTTCTGCGCACCCAGTTCGTCCAGCACCAGAACCTCAGCGTTGAAAACCGGCTCCAGAACTCCCAGTTCCGTGGAGTTTACCTGCGGATTGTAACTGTGCTGGATTTCCTTCAACAGTTCCCGGTAGTCCACAAACAATCCCCGCACTCCCCGATGCTCGATCAACGAGGTAAGGATTCCGACCGCCAGATGGGTCTTGCCTACGCCAATCGGCCCCGTAATCAGCAAACCCCTGCCGTCGGTTTCGACCGGGTACGCCTCCACAAACCGTCGCGCATTAAAATGAGCCTCTTTCAAGGATGGATCCGATCCCCGAAACTCCTTCCAGAAACTTCCCAGGCTGCATCCCTGATACCGCCTCGGAATACGCGCCGCAGTCATCTGTTGCGCGAGCCGCGCCGCTTGCTGGCACACACACACCCGCGCCGCACGCTTGCCCGCGCCATCGATCACCAGTACCATCCCGGCCCCGCCGCAAACCTGGCATTCTTCCGTCATCGCCTTACCAGCCTAGCGCAGATCTGCCTCGCCCCGCGCCCGCTCCTGCCTCTGCAAATGTGGATCGCGCTCACTCCACCACCAGCCTTTTTGCCATCTCCCGGGTATCTTTCCATCCCAGCTTCTCGTACAACGGCCGCCCCAGCTTGCTGGCATGCAGAACCAGATACGAAACGCCGCGCTGCCCAAATTCCTCCTCCGCCCGCAACATCAGCATCCTCGCCAACCCTTTCCCTCGATGCTCCGGTTCCACGAACACGTTGCAGATATATCCCCGCTCCGCCGACTCCGGATGTAGAAAATGAGGCGGCCAGTCGATGATCATCAACCCGATCCCCGCAATCACTTCACCCGCTTCCTCGACCAGAAATCCAAAATAACGCCCATCTTCCAGCCGCGGCTTGATCCACGCCCGAAACGCGACGCTCATAAGCGCCAGCTCTTCCTCCGGCCGTCCATCCTCGGCAAACATCCGACGCCGATGTCCGCCAATGACCTCACCATCCCCCGGCCTCACCGACCGAACCAACCACGCTTTGTCACGCAAAATCGCCTCCTACGCTTTCGGGCATGTCACGGTTACGCGATCGTCCAGGCCGAGATCAACCCAGGCGCAACTCCAGATACCGGACGAACTTCCCGTTTCTCAACCTGGCCTGTCCCACTTCGACAAATCCCAGCCGCTCATGAAATGCATCCGACGCCGGGTTCGGCGGATCGAGATTCACCTCGCAGCACACCACCGGCTGCCCAGCTCCCCGCGCCCACTTGAACATCTCTTCATACAGCGATCTGCCCAGTCCGCGCCGCTGCGCATGGCTCGCGGTAATCATCCTGTCGACATAGACAAACTGAACATGTCGCTTTTGAAAGAAATGCAAATTTTCATTTTCATAAGGCGCTGTCTGATCCAACGCGATCAGCATCGCATCGATCGACTGTGCAGATTCGCCTGCCACCCCGAACGCATAAAATGCCATGCCGATCAGCCGGCTCATGCCGTTCTCTGTCAAAAGCGAAGTCTCCGTTCCAAACTGGTTATTCAGCCGGCAGAGTTCTGTCAGGGCGATCTCTCGCAGCGCGACGAGTGCATTCGGCAAAGCTTCAATCTCCAGGGATCGCAAAGCCCGATTCTAAAGCTCCTTCCATCGCAAGATGCCTGCTTCACCTTTTTCGCTTGATAGACTGGCTCCGGCGCCACAGCTACCTCACGCGCTTTCCGCAAACTATCTTCCAAGACAGGCTACCCAATCCTAATGGCGGCATCCTCTATTCCAGGCACGACGCGGCGCCTGCTCTTCGGCGCCACGATCTTCCTCGCCTCGTTCCTCCTCTTCCTCGTCGAACCCATCGCCGCCAAGCAGCTTCTCCCCACCTTCGGAGGCTCCGCCGCCGTCTGGATCACCTGCCTCGTCTTTTTCCAGATCGCACTCCTCGCCGCCTACCTCTACGCCCATTTCCTCACCCGCCGCTCCTCGTGGACTCTCCACGTATCGCTGCTCGTCGTCGCCTCCGCAGCGGCCATCCTCTGGCGATTCGCCCAGCACCCCGCCACAGGAAAGACCAGCAATCCCGTCCTCGCCATCTTCGCCGCCCTCTCTCTTTCCATCGGCCTGCCCTTCCTCATGCTCGGCGCCACCAGCCCGCTCCTCCAGGTCTGGCTCTCCCGCCTCCAATCCACCGCCATCCCCTACCGCCTCTACGCCCTCTCCAACGTCGCCTCACTGCTCGCCCTCGGCCTCTATCCCACACTCATCGAGCCCAACTTCACCCTCAAAACCCAATGGCTCGCCTGGACCATCGGCTTCGTCGTCTTCGCGATCCTCACCGCCGTACTAACCTGGCAAACGCGCTCCGTCGCCACCACCGCAGCGCCGGCCCTCCCAGCAGAAAGCGATCTACCCACCCCCCTCGGCAAAAAGCTCCTCTGGATCGCCCTCCCCATGGCCGCCTCCATGCAGCTCAGCGCCGTCACCAGCCACCTCACCGCCAACGTCGCCGCCATCCCCCTGCTTTGGATCCTGCCATTGGCGGTCTATCTCATCACCCTCATCCTCGCCTTCCAGTATCCGCGCCTGCTCCCGCGCTGGATCGTCACCCGCCTGCTGGTTGTCATGCTCGCCAGCCTGGCCTACATGCTCTCCCAGTTCCAGACGTCGCTTCCTTTGCGCGTGGCGGTCATTTTCTTCCTCATTGAATTGTTCGTCTCCGCCATCTTCTGCCACTCCGAAGCAGTCAATCTCCGCCCCACCCGCCCCAGCGAATCCACCCTTTTCTACCTTCTCTTCGCCGCCGGCGGAGCTCTCGGGACCTTTCTCACCGGCATCGCCTTCCCGCTCTTCTTCTCCTTTAACTACGACCTGCCCATCTCCTTCCTCATGACCGCCCTGCTGGCCATTGCCGTAACGTGGGAAGAAGGCTGGGCGCAGCGTGCTTTATGGGCCACCTCCAGCATCCTTCTGTTCGTTCTGCTCGGCTTCCTGAACGTCGCGTATCACCGCCAGACCCTGGTCGCTGTCCGCAATTTCTATGGAGCCCTCCGCGTCAACCAGAAAGTAGCCTATCCCGGCGCCACCATCCGTACCCTCACCAACGGCACCATCCAGCACGGCACACAAATCTTCTCGGAAGAGCTGCGCCACACCCCCACTACCTATTACGCCCCCGACTCCGGCATCGGCCTTGCCATGAAATCCTGCTGCGCCTATCGCTCTTCAAGTCCGGGCCGCCCATCCACGCAAGGCCGCAACATCGGCGTTATCGGCCTCGGCGCCGGCACCATGGCTGCCTACGGCCAACCCGGCGACCACATGCGCTTTTATGAGATCAACCCTGCCGTCATCCCCATCGCCCAGCACTTCTTCACCTACATGCGCGAATCCCAAGCCAAGATCGACATCGTCACCGGCGACGCCCGCACCTCGCTGGCTTCCGAACCACCCCAGCACTTCGACGTCCTCGTCGTCGACGCCTTCTCCGGCGACGCCATCCCCCTCCACCTGCTCACCACCCAGGCCCTCGAACTCTACAAACGCCACCTCGCCCCCGGCGGCATCCTCGCCTTCCACATCTCCAACCAGCACGTTGAACTGGAACCTGAAGTCGCTCAGCTCGCCAAGGCCACCGGCCTCACCGCCCGCCGCTTCATCAGCCCCATCAACGAAGACCGCGGCGAGTTCTCAGCAACCTGGATGCTCCTCACCGCCGACCCCGCCTTCTTCCAGATCCCGGAAATCTTCAACCACGCCAAAATCCCCTCCAACACCCCCCAGGTCCAAGTCTGGACAGACGACTACTCCAGCCTCCTCCCCATCCTCCACTGGTAGGGTGAAGGGTGAGTGTGAGTGTGAAAGGCAACTACAGTCGTCCTTGCCTTTCACCCTCACACCGCTTCACCCACATTCACACTCGCTTCACGTACAGTGAAGCGATGCCCCACGACAAACCCACCATCGTCAGCATGGCCATCATTGCCTCCGCCACCGCCACGCTGCTTCACGAAGGCCTGGGTCACGGCGTCCTCGCTTGGCTGCGCGGCGACATCGTCACCGAACTCACCAGCAACCACCTCTCCGACCTCAAACCCGACCGCTGGGTCGACGCCGGGGGCACCCTGGCCAACCTCACCGTTGGTTTCGCCGCCCTGCTCGCCTCAAAATCCGCGAAAGAGCCCAACACCCGCTATTTCCTCTGGATTCTCGCCGCTCTCAACCTGCTACCCGGCGCCGGCTACTTCATGTTTTCCGGCATTGGCGGCTTCGGCGACTGGTACGAGGTCATAAAGGGACTTCCGCATGAAGCCTTGGTTCGCATCGCCATGACCCTCTTCGGTGCCACACTCTACGTCGCCGTCGTCCGCCTGCTCGCCTTTGCCGTTCGTCCCTACGTCGCCGCACGCGGCGAATACAACACCGTCGGCCGCCTTCCCTACTACGCCGCCTGCCTGTTCAGCTGCGCCGCCGGCATCTTCGACCCCACCGGCTTCAAGCTTTTCTTCCTCTCCACCATCCCGGCAGCCTTCGGAGGCTCCTCCGGCCTGATGTGGGCCGACTCACTCCTGCCCAAAACCTCACCCGCCCAGCCTCTCGCGGTCCACCGCCAGCCAGCCTGGTGGATTGCCGCCGCCATCCTGGGCTGCGCCTACATCTACTTCCTCGGCCGCGGCATCGAATTCCCTCACTCGCCTATATCTAGTCACTAAGTCCCTCGTCCCTTAGTCCTTGCCTTTCAAATACTTTCCATACGCCGTATCCAGCGAAGTCATCAGCGAATCCACCAGCAGCAGCTGCCCCTCCAGAATCTCGACCTTCTCCCGAATCGCCCGCGCTTCCTCCTTCGTCGGATCGGGTCGATGCTGTTCCGAGTCCATGAAAGGCGCCAGGCTCAAGATCGCGTCCCGCGCCGCCTGCTTCTCCGCATCCGCCAGCTCGTCCTGATTGGTATAGATGTCGGCAAACTGCTGCGCCTGTTCGTACGACATGTAAGCCGCCGCCCCCGTAGCCTGCGCCGTCTTCCACCCCAGATTTTCGAAACCATGGATGTGAAAGTAAATCTCCATGTGCTCGTGCTCCGGCATCTTGCCCGTGTCCACCACCTGGTCCAGCACCGTCACATCATGCTTCAACGCGGCCTGATTCTTGTGCAGCTCCTCGACCGTCCCGCGCAGGCTCTGCGAGTTTCGCTCGATCTCACCATGCAAACTCGCCTCCGCCTCATGCACCAGGTGCCGGTGATGCATCCACTCCACCCACCCTTCCAGGCTCAGCGCAATCAGCAAACCAATGGTGATGGTCCCCAGGTGAACCAGGAACTCTTTCCAGCCCAAAATCGGCTCGTGCGGCGGATGTACGTCCAGCATGCATACCCCCTCATTTCTGAAAGAGTACCGAACCCGCCTCAAATACCCAACCGCCATCCACCGGCCAGGGCCCACCCCCCAGTCGCTCAGTCCCTGAACCCTAACCCTCGTCCCCAGCCCCTCGTCCCCGGCCCCGAAACAGCTCCTCAGTCCTTGCCCTTCTCATCCTTCGGCAGCTCGAGGTAAATCAAGCTGAATCGCGTCGCTCCCGCCTTAGCATCCTCAATCCCGACCACTCGAAACTGATGCGGCGAACCGGCCCGCAGTTCATGATCGTCCGATGTATTCGAACCATTGATTTGCGCGCTCCCACCCTTCTGGTCAGAACACGTCAGCCCGCTCCTGGTCACCGTCAGCGCTCCCACCGGCTTCCCATGGTTGCACTCCAGCACTTCGCCATACTTCGAAAGCGGCTTGCGATAAAACGCCAGAATTTTCTCCGCTGAATCCCCGCTCACATACGGCGCCACTCTGACCACCAAATGAAAATCCCCCAGCGCAAACCCAATATCCGCCCCGGAACCCTCATCCTTGCCTTTGTCTTTGTCTTTCCAAACCGTCGACCCGGGATACACCGGCAGTCCCACCTGCGCCGCCGTGGCATGATCCCCAGCATTCATATTCAAGTGAAATCCAGAATCCTGCGCCCAGCCCGTCAAGCCTCCCAGGGCAACAGCCAGCACCCCAACTCCTGCAGAAAACGCCAGACCACCAGAAACAACACCTCGCGCTTTGCACCCATCACGATTCTTCAAAGCTGCACCTCGGCCAGGAGTTACGCCTCAACGCCCCGAAAAGTTCCATGCACCTGCACCGCCCACCGGCCCAAAAGATCTGCCATCCTGTGCGAGCGCAGCCAGCCGAAGGACCCGCGGCTGTCCTTGTTCTTGCCTTTCTTTCAGTCATCCCCCTCAGGGGAATCTGCGTCTCCATCCTCACCTGAGCGTCGCCAAGTATCCGGCGCCGCGCCTCGCAGCGAAGACCCGTCCGCCCACTTCTGCATCTTTTGCCCCAAATCCGAATCCAAGCTATACTAAGACGATTGCAGGAAAGGTACCTCAGAGTCATGCCCAAGCCCGGAATTCACCCCACATACGGACCCGTTCAGGTCCACTGCTCGTGCGGCAACACGTTCGAGACCCGTTCCACCCACAAAGGCAAGATCAGCCTTGAAATTTGCTCCAACTGCCACCCGTTCTTCACCGGCAAACAGCGCCTGGTCGACACGGCAGGCCGCGTCGAGCGCTTCCGCCGCAAGTACGCCGAAAAGGCAACACCGGCCGCGAAGTAACTCGTTCGCAAGCAATTCACGAGGCCTCCGCGACAGCGGGGGCCTTGCTGTTTGAGCAACAAGTGGACAGTGCGACAGTGGTCAGTGAACAGCAAGCAGGTCCACTGCCTTTCACGCTATCCACTGTTCACTGCACACTGTTCACTGGTACCCCATGAGCGGCAAAGGTTTCACGGTGAAAAAAGACTGGGACAATCCGCTCAGCCATCCCATGCCTGAAACGGCACGCGTCCCGGCAGGGCTGCGCATTGGAACGGTGGACGTCGCCCCGGCCACGGTCCTGGCGCCAATGGTCGGCGTCACCGACACCGTCTTCCGCCGCTTCATCCGCCACGCCAGCGCCTTTAGCTCCGCGAGCCCCGCTGACTCCGCTAGCTCCGCGGTCGAAGACACCATCACCAACGCCCAGTCCGGCTGCGGCCTCCTCATGACCGAGTTCACCTCCGCCGACGGCCTCGCCCGCATGCGCGAATCCAAGCGCAAGCGCTACCTCACCTTCTACGACGACGAACACCCCATCGGCGCCCAGCTCTTCGGCTCGAACGTCCAAACCCTCGCCGAAGCCGCCCGCATCGTTGAAGACACCGGCTTCGACACCGTCGACCTCAACCTCGGCTGCCCGGCCAAGCGCGTCGTCGGCTGCAACGGAGGCTCCGGCCTGCTCCGCGACCTCCCCAAAATCGGCGAGATTTTCCGCGAAATCCGCAAATCCGTCACCATCCCCTTCACCGTCAAATTCCGGCTCGGCTGGAACGACTCGAGCATCGTCTGCGTCGAACTAGCGAAGATGGCCCAGCAAGAGGGTCTCTGCGCGGTAGCGCTCCACGCCCGCACCCGCGAGCAGGGCTACACCGGTCAGGCGCGCTGGGAATGGATCGCCGCCGTCAAAGACGCCGTCCAGATCCCCGTCATCGGCAACGGCGACATCCGTACTCCCGAAGACGCCGCCGCCATGGTCGCCCAGACCGGCTGCGACGCAGTCATGATCGGCCGCGCCGCCCCTTCCAACCCTTGGATCTTTCGCCAGATCGCCGAATACACCGCCACCGGCCAATACACGCGCCCGACGGAATCAGACCGGTACCACATGATCCGGACCTATTTTCAAATGCTCATCGAAGACGCCGAAGCCAGCCAGGATCTCCCCCGCGCCCAGCGCCACGGCGAGACCGCCGGCAAGATGAAACAATTCGCCAGCTGGTTCACTCACGGCGTCGCCGGCGGCAGCAAACTCCGCCAGCAAATCTTCCAATCCAAGACTGGCAGCGCCGTTCTGGAAGCTGTCGACGCCTTCTTCGACGCCCGCCTCAATGGCGACTCTACCGAAGTCCCCGAGCTCCAGAAAGATCAAGACTATCCTGAAACCTTATTGAGCTGTGGGGATTAAACTTGCGCGCTTTTGCCGCGAGGGAACTACCTTCCAGCTCGCGATCGGCTGCATTCGCTTGAAGCAGGTCCGGCATACCCAGAGGTACACTCCAGGCGTCTGCTCCGAATAATAAGCGTGGCGAAAGCAACCTCGCTCTTCTAACTCGGATTTGAGCATTAGAATGGTATCCCGGTGGTTGCAGATGCACGCAGAACAAAACCAGCAATGATCATGAGTCCATTTTCTCATGGTGCGGAAGGCTACTCCATCGCGTCCACGAGAACGACGAACCCTCCCAGCCGTGGATCCGACGAGATGCCTGCTCGACGTCTTCCTTTGTTTGGAGATGGTTCATTGGCGTCTCCCCGGGGCTGGACTCTCAACCAGATTATCAGCGGCTAACCCGAACCTGCCTCTGTGCCTTTTCTTGCGAGGCGGTATAGCCGCTTCCGCTTCTTAAGCCCCGTCCGTATCGCGCATAGTGCCCTTCGCGAACGATCGCCATTCGCGCGGAGCGCGAACACGGAGGGAGCAGGGGCCTTCAGGCCCCGTCATGAGCCACAGATCATGACGGGCTTTAGCCCCGGGCCTTCCTACATCATCATCTCTGCTACCACGGAAATCTCCCGCTTCCGCCCACCCCCCGGCCCTTCCATCGTCCCCAGCACCACCGCCTTCCCCGGCACCAAAATCGACGTATCCTCCAGCTTGATCTGCCGGATCACCGGGTCCTGCGCACCCATCCCCGACTTTTCCTCCGCCACCTTCGACGCTTCAATCTTCGTCCGCAGGGCAATCCCCTGCGAGGCCGTCGTCGCTGTCGCCTCGATGCTCAGCCCAACATCGATGTACTGCACCTGCGAATTGGGCTTGTCGGCCGCCGTATCGTAGGTTCCAGTCACCAGCGGCACCCGGCTGCCTTCCTTGAATTCCGTCTTCTCCCCCGACGCCGCCACCAGTGCAAAATGCTGCGGAGCCGCAGTCTTGCCGCCCTCCTCCCCACCTGTCTCCGTAATGGTGTACGTCAGCCGGTACACCTTATGCGGACGATCCAGATCGGCCACAATCTTGCGCGCCAGCGCCAGGTCTTCCGCCGTCGCCGATAGAGAAATCGCCCGTTGCGTCGGCTCCCCGTAAATTTTGGCCATCGGCAGCATGTTGCGAAGACTGGTCTGAATATCGTTCAGCTCATTCTGCTGCGTTGCATTGGTCAGAAAAATCGTCTCGTACACGCGAACCGGCTTCGCCTCCGCCGCTTTCGCCTCGCCAGGCTTCGCGTCGCCCGACTGCGCCCATCCCGTCGGCCCACTCACGCAATACGCCAACCCCAGAACAACCACCATCCATCGCCCACTTCGTTTTGCATTCAAAGTCATGTGTTGCCTCCAAAAAAAACATTCACTTCATCAAGATCAGCACTGTTTCTATGCAGACAGACGCTCCATCTCCCCGTACGCTCACGATTTCCAAAAACCTCGCTCACCAAATCAAAGTTCTCTCGTCACCGGCAAGATCCAACGACTTAGCCACCCTTCCACCAGGCAACTAGGCACCTAGATTCGCGCCAAGCGCGAAGACGGAGGACCCAGCCACCCTTCCACCAGACAACTATGCAACTCGATTCGCGCAAAGCGCGAAGACGGAGGGAACAGGGGCCTTCAGGCCCCTGGCGAGCCACAGCTCAGTAAGGGCTTTAGCCCCGGGCCTTTCATCAGCTTCCCAAAACGGCACCAGCCCGCTGCCTCAAGTCATCCAAACCGACCCCCAACCGCCACACCCACCTATCCTCCAAACATGCACCCCGCACCCCAGGAAACACGCACCTACTTCGTCACAGCCATCACCGCAAGGCGTCGCCCTTTCTTCCAGTCCCCCGCCACCGCCGCCCTCCTCCAACAAACCCTCCTCGACTACTGCAGCCAAGGCAAGTTTCTACTCCACGCCTGGGTCATCATGCCCGACCACGTCCACGCCCTCATCACCCCGGCCTCCGACGTTTCTCTTGAGAAGGCCATGCAATTCATCAAAGGCGGTTTCTCCTTCCGCCTCCAAGGCAAACAAGACATCTGGACACGCAGCTTCAACGAATCCCAAATCCTGACCCAGGACAAATTCGAAGCCTGCACGCAGTACATCGAACAAAACCCAGTTCGCAAAGCTCTGGCACCCACCCCGCAGACGTACCCATATTCGTCCGCAAGCCAAGGCCGCCCCGATCCCATGCCCTCCCACTTCAGCATAAAGACTCATCGCATCGACTTACCCAACTCCTGACGCAGGCCTACCGCCGCGCCCAAGCATACAAACCGAGCCGCGCGCAGCGCGAAGACGGAGGGAACAGCCACCCTTCCACCAGACAATCTTGCAACTCGATTCGCGCCAAGCGCGAAGACGGAGGGAACAGCCACCCTTCCATCAGACAACTATGCACCTAGATTCGCGCAGAGCGCGAAGTCGGAGGGAACAGGGGCCTTCGGGCCCCTGACAAGCGACAACTCAGTAAGGGCTTTAGCCCCGGGCCCTCATCTGGCCGGCGCCAGACCGAAGTGATATACCTCATCCGTGACCCCATGGGTTTATTTCTGGCTCGCTGCCGCCATCTTTGTTGTCTCCGTGCTGAAATTGCGCGCCCATCAAAGACGTGTAGCCATCCAAACCATGGCCGCACGTCGAGGATTCACTTATCTCGGCAAAACCCTCTCCCACTCCCTGACTCTCGTGGGCACTCCCTTCGAGCGCATCACCGCCGTCTGGAACGCCATCGACGGTCAACTGCACGGAGTCCGCATCGTAGTTTTCGATTGCCGCGTCGGCCAAGGAAAAGGAAGCTGGCTCCGCACCGTTATCGCGGCCCAAACCAACGAAAATCCATTCGAGACACCAAACTTCGACCACTCCTTCACCTTGGAACGGTCGGGCAGTTGGGCTGTCCACTACCGGCCTCGACAAACTTCCCTCTTGCCTCCCGGCCTGACACCTGTTTCGGAGGTTGACTCAATCCTCGATTCCCTTCGCCCTCTTTGGCCTAGCCGATAGCATGTCGCCCCTTATCCTCACCCTCGCAATCACCCTCGAAGCCCAGTCCCACTTCGAAACCCTCCGCCACCTCCACTTCCCACCCGAACGCAACCTCATCCCCGCCCACCTCACCCTCTTCCACCAGCTGCCCAACTCCGAGTCCACGCGCACCACCATCGAGTCCATTTCCGCCCGACATCCCTTCTTCGACCTCACCGTCACCGGCCTTCGTTCCCTCGGCCGCGGCGTCGCCTTCACCCTTGCCTCCCCAGCTCTCATGCACCTGCACCGCGAACTCTCCGCCGCCTTCGCCCCCGACCTCATCCCTCAGGACCGCCAGCCCTTCCATCCCCACATCGTCATCCAGAACAAGACCACCCCCGAAGCCGCCCGCGCGCTCCTCGCCGACCTCCAGCGAAACTTCGCACCCACCACCGTCCAGGCCCGCGGCCTCGACCTCTGGCTCTACCTCAACGGCCCCTGGCAACACCTCTCCACTTTCGAGTTCCAAAATGGGACTCGCGCGGACACCGCAATTGCGCATCAATTGCCCTAAAACGCGCATACTGGTGATAGAGCGTATCCAGCAGTCTGTCCCTGGGTCCCGCTACATCCCATGGATTCCTGGCCGACGGGAAGAAGGGGCGCAGATGCGCCCCTGGGGGCGTCTGCCTTTTTCGTCGTAACTCGCTCTCCGAAAACCACTTTCTGCAACTGAACAACAAAGGGGCGCACCCCTTCCCCCCTCCCCTGTACTTCGCTCTTTTTTCGCTTTTTGAGTCATCTGGAGCTTCGCACGTCAGCCTGTGCTAAGCTGCCAACTCAAGAGGCCATCCATGCGCATGTCCCCATTCGCCCTTGCGATCGCGGTAGCTTTGTCGTCCTCTGCCCTCGCC
>CAILBQ010000249.1 GCA_903832475.1 uncultured Acidobacteriota bacterium
CGACTCCTGCACCTTCTTCTTGCGCTCGGCCGAAGGCATGCCGGTGCGATAGGTCAGCGGCAGCTCGACATTCTCTGCCACCGTCAGATCGCCGATCAGGTTGAAGCTCTGAAAGATAAAACCGATCTCCTGGTTGCGTATGCGCGAGCGATCGGCAAAGTTGAGATTGGCCACTTCCTTGCCATTGAGCGTGTAACGCCCTGCCGTCGGCGTATCCAGCAGTCCGATGATCGACAGCAACGTCGACTTGCCGCAGCCCGACGGCCCCGACATCGCGACGTACTCGCCGCGCGCAATGCTGAGATGAACACCCGACAAAGCGTGCGTTTCAATCTCATCGGTGTAGAACACCTTGGTCATGTGTTCAATCTCAATGATGGTGCCGTGGCCGTTGGTTGATCCGTTCATGCCCATGTCTCTCTCCGTCGGTAATGTTGTTGCCTACTCGAGGCGAATCTTGTCGGTGGCATCCCATCGGCTCATGTCCGAAAGAATGACGGTGTCGCCTTCCTGCAAACCTTCCAGTACCTGAATGCTGTTGACCGAAGCGCGTCCCACCTTCACCGGTACACGCACCGCCGTCTTGCCGTCAGGCCCAAGCTTGAAGAGGCTGATGGTACTGTTCTCATTGCCAAACGCCGGTCGTCCTACATTCAACACGTTGGTTAGCCGATCCAGGTCGATCGTTCCATCCACGCTGAGGTCCGGGCGCGCTCCTTGCGGAAGCGCTCCTTCCAGCTCTACGTCAACGGTGACCGTTCCGTTCAATACGCCGGGATCAATTCGGCTGACCTTGCCGGGAATGATGCCATTGTGTGTATCCACCTCTGCCGGCTGACCGATCTGAATGTCCCTCGCCTGCGTTTCTGCGATCTTCAAGCTTGCCTTCAGCTTGTCGGTCTGAATCACTTCCGCAACCGACGTCCCCACCGCGACATGTTGACCTACCTGTAACGGCGTAGGCAGCGCCACCAGAACTCCGGCGATTCCCGCCTTCACCTGCAGCGACTGCTCCTGCTTCTCATAGAGCGCCAGCAGCGCCTGCGCCTGCTCGATCTTGGTCTGCGAAGAAGCCAATTGCACTTCGATTGCCTTGGTGTTCACATCGAGCTGTTCCTGGCTGATCTGGTGCTGCGTCGTCAACTGGTCTGCCGTGTTTTTCGACTTGCTGTAGGCCAACCCGGAGATCACACCCAGTTCGTACAACTGCTTGTCGGTCTGCGCCTGCAACTGGTCCTGCGTGTAATCCGAATTGATCGCGGCCGAAGAAACCTTTTTGTCCATCAGCGAGCTCTTCAAAGTCGCCTGCAGATTCTTGTAGTCCGCCTGGGCGCCTTTGAGCGCGAGGCGCGCATCCAGCAGTTTCTGCTGCAATTGCGGATCGGCCAGATCGAGCAGGATCGTCTCCGGCGTAACCTTTGTTCCCGGCAGCACGCGAATCTTCACCACCGTGGCATCAGTCTGCGCAGGAATAAGCTGGATGCTCTCTTCCCGCGGGACCAGCGATCCTGGCCCGCGCACCTGGCGCAGCATGGGGCCGCGCTTCACTGTATCCGTCCAAACTGTAGCCCTGTCGACTGTGGGAGCGGCAGGCTTGAGGCGCGTCACAAAATACGCAATCGCCGCCACTGCCACAATGCCCACCGCAGCCCAGATGATCTGCTGCCGACGTTTTTTCTTCTTGATATCGGGTCTCGAAATATCCATCACGGCACTCGTAGTTGCACGTGACTGGCCAACAAAGGCTATGCAGAATGTGCGACTTGCCTGGTTCCGGCGATGGACGTTTGTCCGCTGACGGATTCAAGTGTCCATTTGCGGACACTGCTTTTCAGTGTCAGCTTGAACAGATCGGCCGCGACTAAGGCTCATCCCGGTATATCCCCACCTCGGCCGTTCCACCCTCAGCCAGCTTCGCCCGAAACATCCCCGGCGTGTTGAAACTCCACGCCATCTGACCGTCCGGCGAAAGCGCGATCACCCCACCGTCCCCGTGAATCGCTGGCAGTTGCTTCTGCACCACATCATCCACTGCCGCCTGCAGCGCCATCCCTTTGTATTGCACCAGCGCACAGATCGTTCTCGCCACCGTTAGCCGGATAAAGTACTCGCCCGTCCCTGTCGCCGAAACCGCACAGGATTGGTTTGACGCATACGTCCCCGCCCCAATAACCGGCGAATCCCCGACCCGGTTCCAGCGCTTACCCGTAGTTCCACCCGTCGACGTACCCGCCGACACGTTGCCGCTGCGGTCGAGCGCCACCACGCCCACAGTCCCATACTTGTGACTTTCCGGCGTTTCGAAAAAGGCCATCGGCTTCTCCGGCTCAGGCGCTGGCGGAGCCCCCTCCGGCCGCTTAGGAAGCGCCACGCCTTCCTTCTTCAACTCCTGCTCCAGCGCCTGCCAGCGCCGCTCCGTAAAGAAAAAACTTGGCGGCACCTGCTCCAGCCCAACATGCGCCGCAAACGCATCCGCTCCCGCGCCAATCAGCATCACGTGCGGAGATTTTTCCATCACCGCACGCGCCAGCGAAATCGGATGCCGCGTCTTCTGCACGTCCGCAACCGCCCCCGCCTGCATCGTCCTGCCGTCCATGATAGCCGCATCGAGCTGGTTGGTTCCATCGGCAGCAAACACCGCGCCACGCCCCGCATTAAACAGCGGATTGTCTTCCAGCAGCTTGATCGCGGCCTCCACGGCATCGAGCGACGAGCCGCCCTTGTCCAGCACCGCGGCCGCCGCGTTCAGCGCCTCCGTGATGCCGGCGCGATACTCTTTCTCCGCTTCCGGCGTCATCGACGATCGCTCAATCACGCCCGCCCCGCCGTGCAGCACCACCGCCCACTTACGCTCGGATCCAACAGGCTTCGCGGAAGACTGCGCCAAGGCCACCGCGCAGCAGCCCATCCACATCAGAATGCACACCATCGAACGCAGCATCATCCTCAAACTCCTCAAGGCCTTGCCCAGTTACTTGCGGTAGACAACCCCGTCCTTCATGACGAATGAAACCGCCCTCAGCGCCGAGATCTTCTCCAGCGGATTGCCTTCGACCGCAATCACATCGGCCAGAAAACCGGGCTTCAGTTGGCCGATCTTCCCTTCCCAGTCCAGCAGCCGCGCTCCATGAATCAGGTCCGCCTTCAACACATCTGCCGGCGTCATACCAAACTCCACCATCAGCTCCATCTCGCGTGCCTGCGTCCCGTGCGGAAACGGCCCTACATCCGAACCCACCGCCATCGGCACGCCTGCCGCAAGCTGCTTCTTGAACTCCGCCGCATGGAACTTGATCAACATCCGTTCCCGCTCGGCTCCCGCCGGCGTCTCCGCGTGATCGGCAAAATATTCCTGGATGGCAAACGTCGGCACCGCATAAATCTGCTTCTCTTTCATCAGCCGCATCGTCTCCGCGCTCAGCTCATCGGCATGATCGATCGAAGCCACTCCGGCCTTCGCGGCAAACAGCGCCCCCGGCTCACCTTCGCAATGAACGCCAACCCGCGTGCCCATTCTCGCCGTCTCTGCGACCGCGGCTTCCAGTTCTGCCTGCGTGTATTGATACGGCGTCCAGAACTTGCCATCACGCAACCCGCTCGCACCGGTCTCATACATCTTGATGAAGTCCGCGCCTTCCTTGAGCTGGCTGCGAATGACCGTTATTAGTTCCGCCGTATTGTTGGCGTAGTCCGCATTCGAAGAAATATGTTCCGCCGGGTTGAAATCGATGGCATCCTCATGACCGCCCAGAATGCTGATCGCGTTGCCGCTCACGCGCATGCGCGGCCCCGGAATCAGTCCCTTGACGATGGCGTTACGCACCGCCGAATCTGCCGACCCCGCGCCCTCCGTGCCCATGTCGCGCTCTGCAGTGAAGCCCGCCATCAGGTCATCCCGCGCGGCCAGCTCAGCCAGTATCGTCCGCTCCGCAACAGATTCGCGAACCGTCTGCAAATCCTCCGCACCCGGATGCAGGAACAAGTGAACGTGCGCATCAATCAGCCCCGGCATCAGCGTCGTATTGCCAAGGTCCAGCACAGTCGCGCCGGCAGGATGACTCACTGCAGCTCCCGCCTCCACAATCCGGTTCCCGCGCACCAGCACCTCTCCAGGACTGACCAGCTTGCCCTCGGCCACATCCAGCAGGTGCGCTGCATGAAGCACGGTGACTGTATCCGCCGAAGACGAACTTGTTTGTGCGCGCAGGCTGCAAAGGCAAATCAGCGACAACATGAGAAAGACAGCAGGATGTCGAATCATGGACCCGATACTAGCACGGCTTTCTTCACACCCGGGCCCTATCCATCAGCCTTGAGCAACTCCCGCCCGGCAGCGCATCCAGGCCAGCACCGCAAGCGATCCCATGCCAAACACCGACACCAGCGTCGAAGCAACCAGGATATCCCGCGTCATCCAGATCCGCCCCGTCGCATCCATCGCCGATACCGGAAACAACCCATGCCGGTAGATCAGTAAGTTTCCAAATCCACAAATCCCATAGCAGACGATGGCAGCGCGGAAGTAGCTCGCGGGAAGGCGGAGTGACGACGTCGCATTCTTGCCCAGGTACCACGCAAAGGCGAGATAAAAGAGATAGGCGGTAAGGTACCAGCCAAGAAAGTTGCTAAGCGGCACGCCAAACCACGATCCTCCATCCCGCCAGATCCACGCGCGGTCAAGCGTCGACCAGATCGCCTCCATCGACGCGTCCCATGCCACCATGATCACACCGGCCAGCAGCGGCAGCAAGATCACGCCTCTTCGATCGATGCGAATGTCGTTATAACCCAGGATCAGCGCGGCCAGCACC
>CAILBQ010000250.1 GCA_903832475.1 uncultured Acidobacteriota bacterium
CGCCTACGATGACAGCTTCGAGATCCTCTCGGTGAGTGAATAAATTCCCTGCATCGACGCGCATTTCCTTGTTGTTTTCAGCGAAGCTTCCGGCCTGCAATCGGGCGTTCGCTGCCTGCAGATGCCCCACGATGACGAGTGGCGAAAGGCCATAAGCGTTCAGTTTATCGGTGCTGAGAATGACACGCATGGTGCGCGGAATGCCGCCAAGAATCGCTGTCTCCGAAACGTCAGCCACCTGGGAAATGTTATGCTGCATCTCGGCAGCGATGGTGCGCAATTGGTAGCCGTCATAATGTTCGCCCCACAGCGTCATGGCCAGAATCGGAACATCGTCGATCGAACGCGCTTTGATGAGCGGCTGCGATACACCGGGAGGCATCCGGTCAAAATTCGAGTAAAGCTTGCTATAGACCTTGATCAACGCATCTTCCTGCGCCGTACCGACCAGGAACCGCACAATGACCAGGCTCTGACCAGGCGCCGACGTGGAGTACACATACTCCACTCCAGAGATCTGATGCACCAGATTTTCGATGGGGAGAGTTACGCGCTTTTCTACCTCTGCTGGCGAAGCGCCAGGCATGGCAGTCGTGATGTCCAGCATGGGAACCAGTATCTGTGGCTCTTCTTCACGCGGGATCATCACCACTGCAAAAATGCCGATTACCAGCGACGCTGCGATGAACAGCGGCGTGAGCTTCGAATCGAGGAAAACCTGGGCTAGCCGCCCAGCGATGCCAAGGTGTTGCTTCATCGCTGAACCTCGGCATGGGAAGAGGAGATCCGCTTCCCTGCAAGCTCCCGGTCGCCGGGTTGATCGATCAGCTTCTCTCCCGCTGAGACTCCCGACAACACCTCTACCGAGTCGCCTTCCATGGGGCCCAGAGTCAAGGACCGAAGCTGTGCGATTCCTTGCGCATCCAGCACATAGACAACGGGCAGCGAACCGCGCATGACCACTGCGGAATGCGGGATCATGATTGCCAGTCGAGCCCCTCTGACAAACTCTGCGGTCCCGTACATGCCGGCCCGCAAGCCGGGCGACGACGGCAGATCGATTTTTACGACAAAGCTGTGGCTGGCCGCGTCGGCGGTGGGCAGAATCTCCGCCACTGTGCCGGTCAACACCGAGGCGCTTCCATTGTCAATTCTTGTCTGAACCTTCATTCCTGCTTGAATCGAACTCATAGTTGACTCGTCAATGGTGGCATGCAACTGCAGGGGCCCACTCTGGTCGATCTGCAGCAAAGGCACTCCTGGAGACGCCATCGTTCCGGGATCGGCCATGCGGGATGTTACGACCCCGGCAAATGGCGCCGTCAAACGCGAATACCCGAGTATGGCGTGCACACCGCTCTCCTGCGCACGAGCCGCGTCTGCCTGATAGCGCACCGCTTCCACCCGCGCAGCCGCTGCCTCGGAACGACGCGCCACTTCGTCCATCTCCTGGGGACTCACGCTCTTCTGCAATTCAAGTCGCTTGTAACGGTCGAGGGTACTCGCAGCCAGCCTGGCATCGACCTCAGCTGCGGCCAGTTGGTTCTGTGCAGCCATGACTGCGGCGTGCGCCTGATCAGCGGAAGATCGCGTCGCGGCATCTTCGAGAAGCACTAAGGCTTGTCCAGCGCGCACACGATCGCCCTCGCGCACCAGCACCTGTTGAATGCAACCCACGATCTGCGGCGAGATCAAAGCGGTTTCGCGCGCATGCACAGTCCCGATTGAACGCAAAGCGAGCGGCACTTCCTGTTTCCGGCTTTCGACGATGGTTGCTTCCGCGATCTGTGAGACCGCTTGCGTGTTGGGCTCAGTCGGATGACAACCAACAAGAGTTACCGCGCAACATGCGAGAAGACTCGCCCTCCAGAACATCTTCATTGCAGTTCCTCCGCCGCGTCGGGCGTCAACGTTCCTGTCGCAAAAAGCAGCTCAGCGTAAGCCAGAGCGCTTCCATACACGCCATGCCAGTAATTGGTTCGGCTTTGCCGTTCGGCGTCCTCTGCACGAAGCAGATCGGTGATGGTAGCAAGGCCAGCTCTATATCGGTTTTGCACAATGCGCAGACTTTCGGAGGCTTGATCCATGGCTGCACGTGCCGTTTCGAGAGAAAGCTCCGCCGTCCTGCGATGGATATAGGCCTGACTTACCTGAAGGCGGACATGCTGGCTGGACAAGGCCATTTGCGCGTCCACAAGCTGTTTCGCTGCGCTTTCGCGGACCACTTGGCTGCGCCTGCCGA
>CAILBQ010000251.1 GCA_903832475.1 uncultured Acidobacteriota bacterium
GCTATCGACTTTCCGAAACTGTTCCACGTGGAACAATTTCGGACGCCGGAAAACATCAAAAGGCTCGGAGAGCCTTCCACGTGGAACAATTTCACACTTTCCACCGCGATGCGAAACAATGGGGAGATGCGGCAAACGCACAAACACCCCGCCATCGGCATTGACTTCGGCACCACCAATAGCTCCATTGCCCGGGCCGCTCAGAACTCCACCATCGACCTCGTCCGCTTTCCCCGGTCCGGCGGCGAAACCGAATCTTTTCGCTCCGTCCTCTACATGGAACGCATCCGCCAGGACGGGCATTTGCGCATCGGAAGCTGGACCGGCCCGGCGGCCATCGAACACTACCTCGACGCCGAGAAAAAAGGCCGCCTCATCCAGTCGCTCAAGAGCTACCTCAGCAGCAGCAACCTCACCGGAACCGAAATTCTCGGCCGCCACTTCAGCTTCGAAAACCTCATCGCCCGCATCCTCACCGACCTCCGCCTCCACGCCGAGCGTCAATTCGGCTGCGAAGTCCGCTCCGCCACCGTTGGCCGCCCGGTCCGCTTTGTCGGCGCCGAAACCGAGGTCGACGATGACTTCGCCCAGTCGCGTCTCGCCGCCGCCTTTCACAGCGCCGGCTTCGAACACGTCGACTTCTGCATGGAGCCAGTTGCCGCGGCCTACGCCTACGAGGCCACTCTTGATCACGATGAACTGATCTTGATTGGCGATTTCGGCGGCGGCACCAGCGACTTCTCTCTGCTGCGCGTTGGCCCCGGCATCCGAAAGCGCGGCCGCCGCTCGGACGACCTGCTCGGCAATGCCGGACTGGGTTTAGCCGGCGATGCCTTCGACGCCCGCATCGTGCGCAAGCTGGTCTCTCCGGCCCTCGGGGCCGGCACCCTGCTCCATCCCGCCAGCAAGATGCTGCCGGCCGTTCCCGCATGGATCTATGCCAACCTCGAACGCTGGCATTATTTGTCCTTCCTCCGCACCCGCAACGTGACCGAGATCCTCAAGAGCGCTCGCGCCCGCGCCATGGAGCCTGACAAGATCGAAGCCCTGATCACTCTGGTCGACGAGGATCTCGGCTTCCAGTTGCACCAGGCCGTTCAGCGCTTGAAATACGAATTATCCAGCCAGGAAGCCGCCGAATTCCGCTTCAATGACGGAAGCCTGGAACTGCGCCAGCAAGTCACGCGCAGCGAATTCGAAGGCTGGATTGAGGAAGATCTGAACGCCATCGAAAACTGTATCGAGTCGCTGTTTGCAGCCACGACAGCCGCTTCCAGCGACGTCGATCGCGTCTTCCTCACCGGCGGAACGTCGTTCGTGCCTGCAGTGCGCGCCATCTTCGAGCGGCGCTTCGGCATAGAGCGCGTTCGCAGCGGCAACGAATTTACGTCGGTAGCGCGAGGATTGGCGTTGCGCGCAAGGGAAGAAGAACGCTGATCCTCAGCCAAGGAAAAATCCGCGAAAGAAGCGGCCAATGCTGCGAAAAATATTCGGCTTCTTGCCGCTGGATTTCGTTTTCTTGTCCGGCATCACGTAGTTAGGCGCAGTCTTGACGGAGGCCTGGATCTGGCCTGGGCGGGTGGCGTCATAGTTCAGACTGGCGGTGGCCTGAGCCTGCACAACGCCTTTCTGCAAGGCGTTCGGTGGCGGAGCGGGCAGGGGCGCCAGGCCCTCGCTCTGGGCGATGGGGAATTCGTTCTTCCTGGGAGTGGCAGCGGCGACGGGGTCGGGCGGGCAGCCGCACGATTCCTTCTCGCGGTCGACCACTTCGTTGAGGCTGCCGTGCTGGAACATCACGCGCTGGTTGGCCTGCACACGATAGAGTCCGCCGTCGAAGATGCTGGTCACGGAGAGGTACGGAGCATCTGGGCCGCGGTTGTCGACGCATGTGTCTCCCTTGTCGCCGAGGCGCACCTGGACGGCGGCCGTGCCGGGGCCGCTGATGACGATGCGGAAGTCGGGGGTGAGGATCACGTCGGAGTTCTGGCCGGTGGACATGCTGGTTTCGATGGCCCCGCGATCGAGCGACATCATCAGGCCGGGGTTCTCGTTGGCGGCCAGGTGATTGGCGATGCTGGCGTCGGAGGTGAGGTTGACCTTGGTGGTGGGACAGACGCGCAGGGTTCCGCGCTTGGGCAGCGCGATGGTCGCGGTGTGGTCGCCGGCGGTGACCGATCCGCCGTAAGGGATGACGGCTTTGCCGTCGGCGAGGTCGACGGCACCGGTGAGGGTAAGTCCTTGCGTGGTAACGATGGCGATGGGCGTAGGCAGCGCGGCTCCGCCACTGACCGAGGCTCCTGCGGGAGTGGTTGAGGCAGGAGTCGCTGCGGCCGGAATGGTTGCGGTGTCTGGCGCGGGCTGCGGCGTTTCTGCGCCGGCTGGAGCGGCTGCGGGAAGCGGCGACGTCGTTGGTGTGGGAACGGTCGGTTCCTGGGACAAGCTGCGCAGCGGCAAGACCAGAAGCAGCAGGGGCAGGAGGAAAGGCAGAAGGAC
>CAILBQ010000252.1 GCA_903832475.1 uncultured Acidobacteriota bacterium
CACCACGTTCTTTGAGAATGGCTTTGCTGTTCATGGGGACAGTTGCGATGCTTCCTGGTTTGAATGCGGTTGCTTCTGAGCCATTGTCGGATTTTGGGAACAATCCGATTGTGAAGCCGCTGAATGAGTGGCTGATGCAGGACGCGGCGAAGGTGGATGGCGCGCCTGCGCTACAGTCGAATCCGGCATACGATCCGAAGGGGTGGTACAAGGCAGTGGTGCCGGGGACGGTGCTGACGACGCTGGTGGCGAATGGCGTGTACCCTGAGCCGCTGTATGGGGAAAACAACCGGCCTGAGCGGATTCCGGAGAGTTTCAACAAGACGTCGTACTGGTATCGCACGACGATCGACAATACCAGGGAGTTCAACAAGCGGCATGTTTGGTTGAACCTGGATGGGATCAATTTTTCGGCGGACGTGTGGGTGAATGGCGTGCAGGTGGGCACGATGCGCGGGGCTTTCAAGCGGGGCCGCTTCGACATCAGCAGTGCCATCAAGACGTCCAACAAGATTGCGATTGCGGTGCTGGTGACGCCGCAGCCACATCCGGGTGTTCCTCACGAGCACACGATTGCGGATGGCATGGTGACCAATGGCGGGATCACGGCGATCGATGGGCCGACGTTTCTTTCAACAATTGGATGGGACTGGCTGCCTGGCATTCGCGACCGGGATACGGGCATCTGGGCGAAGGCTTATTTGTCGACGACGGGACCGGTGGAGATTGAAGATCCGCTGGTGACGACGGATCTGCCGCTGCCTCGTACCGATTCCGCGGATGTGGCGTTGACAACGACTCTGCATAATCTTTCGACGACGGCGCAGAAGGGATTGCTGAAGGTCGGCTTTGGCGATGTGCATGTGGAGAAGGAGATTGAACTGGCGCCGGGAGAATTGCGAAAGGTTTTGCTTGATCCCAAGACGTTTCCGGCGATGCATCTGGAGAATCCGAAGCTGTGGTGGCCGAATGGCTATGGGCCGCAGAATTTGTACCAGATGCACATTCAGTTTTTTCAGAACATCGCGAACTCGGACTACAAGACGTTTCAGTTTGGCATTCGCAAGATCACGTACTTTGTGCCGGACTCAGAGAACCTGACCATCTCGGTGAATGGGGTGCGGGTATTTATCCGCGGCGGGGATTGGGGGCTGGATGAGGGGCTGAAGCGGATTCCGCGGGAGCGGCTTGAGGCTGAGATCAAGATGCATGCGATGGCCAACATGAACCTGATTCGCAACTGGGTGGGACAGTCGACGGGTGAGGATTTTTACGAGCTGTGCGACAAGTACGGGATTTTGCTGTGGGATGAGTTCTTTCAGCCGAATCCTTCGGATGGGCCTGATCCGGATGACTTGCCGACGTACATGGCGAATGTGCGGGACAAGATTTTGCGCTATCGGAATCATCCGGCGATTGCGGTTTGGTGCGCGCGGAATGAAGGCTTCCCGCCGAAGGAAATTGACGATCAGCTACGCGTGCTGATGGCGGAGCTGGAGCCGACGCGAAGGTATCAGCCCAGTTCGACCTCGGGGCAGGGTGTGAATTCGGGAGGGCCGTATCGATGGAGGACGCCGCGCGAGTATTACTCGTTTACCGAGGCGTTCAAGACGGAGATTGGGACGTCTTCGATTCCCACGATTGAGAGCCTGCAAGGGATGATGCCGCAGAAAGACTGGGAGCAGATCAACGACGACTGGGCGGAGCATGACCTGGCGCGGGGAGCGCAGGCAGGCGATACGTATCCGGCGACGCTGGCGGCACGCTACGGCAAGATTGCGAACATGGCGGACTTTGTGCGCAAGAGCCAGCTGGCGAATTACGAGGCGTACCGCGCGATGTATGAGGGGCGGAATGCGAAGCTGTTCAATCCCTCGACGGCGGTCATCACGTGGATGAGTAACCCGGCGCAGCCGAGCTTTGTTTGGCAGCTGTATCACCATGACCTGGAGCCGATGTCGTCGCTGTTTGCGGTCGAGAAATCGGGGGAGATGGTTCACATCCAGTTGAATGAGCAGACTGGGTCGGTCGAGGTGATCAACAATACGCCGGACATTTTGTCGGGGGCAACGGCGTATGTTTCGATCTACAACCTGGATGGCTCGGAGGTGGCGAAGCGGGACATGCCGGTGAAGGGGCCGGGGAGTTCGATGATCGACCTGGGATCGGTGCTGGGGCCCTGGGATCAGCCGAAATTATCGGCGGTGAACTTTGTCAAGCTGCAGTTGAAGGATGCATCGGGCAAGGTGGTGTCGGAGAACTTTTACTGGCGCGGGCTGGAGGGCCATCCGGATGATCTGACGGCGCTGGATACGTTGAAGCCGGTGACGCTCGAGGCCAAGGCGACGCGCGAGGCGGGGAGCGCAAATGGGACGTTCAAGATTACGGTGACGCTGCATAATCCCGGAACGCAGGTGGCGCTGATGGCGCATGTGCAGCTGCGGCATGGGGCGAAGGGTGAGCGGGTGCTGCCGGTCTACTACAGCGACAACTATGTGTCGCTGGTTCCGGGGGAGAGCAAGACGATCAGCATGGAGGCGGAAACGTCGCAGCTGAAAGGCGAGGCTGCGGCGTTGACGGTGGATGGGTGGAACGTGCGTGTTTCGGGCGCGGGGTCGGAGGTGCCGGTGACGACCAATGTGAATGCGCAGGTGGATCACTGGCCGGTGACGGGGCTGCCGATTGTGGCGCATACGTGGAAGTGAGCAGCGGACGTACCGACGCGCTTGGTGCGAGGGCAGAAACGAGGTAGAAGCAGATTCCCCTGAGGGGAATGACAGAAAGAAAAGCAAGGACAG
>CAILBQ010000253.1 GCA_903832475.1 uncultured Acidobacteriota bacterium
GACCCGCTCGGTGTCGGAGGGCGTGAAGGAGATCAGCCAGACCCTGTGGCAGGCGCTGCTGCTGGTGGTGCTCGTGGTCTTCATCTTCCTGCAGGGCTGGCGTCCGACCCTGATCCCGATTCTGGCCGTGCCGGTCTCCCTGATTGGCACCTTCATGCTGTTCCCGGCGTTTGGGTTCTCGATCAATACGCTCTCCCTCTTCGGCTTGGTGCTGGCGATCGGGCTCGTGGTCGATGACGCCATCGTCGTCGTCGAGGCCGTCGAGAAGCACATCGAAGAAGGCATGTCGCCCAAGGATGCCTCCTACGCCGCCATGGAGCAGGTATCGAGCCCCGTCATTGCGATTGCGCTCATCCTTACCGCTGTTTTTGTGCCGACGGCCTTCATCCCTGGCATCACCGGTCGCCTCTATCAACAGTTCGCCGTGACCATCGCTATCTCGGTCCTGTTCTCCGCGTTCAACGCGCTTACGCTAAGCCCCGCCCTTTGCGCCCTGCTATTGAAACCGAAGGATAAGAATGCCAAACCTGGTCTCCTGGGCCGCTTCTTCAACGGCTTCAACAAGCTCTTCGAAAGGGCGACCAACGGCTATGTTGGCCTCTCCGGATGGCTCGTGCGCAAGTCCATCGTTGGGGTCGTCCTCATCCTGGGCCTCAGCGCCGTGGTGCTGCTGCTCGGCAAAGGCCTGCCTGGCGGCTTCCTTCCCACCGAGGATCAGGGCTACGCCTTCGTCAACCTGCAACTGCCGCAGGGCGCCAGTCTCGAACGCACAACCGACGCTGCGAAGTCGGTCGAAGATGCTCTCCACCAGGTGCCGGGAGTTCAATCCGTTGTCTCCGTCGTTGGCTTCAGTCTCCTTTCGCAGACCCAGAGCACCTATAACGCGTTCTTCTTCGTCACGCTAAAAGATTGGGACGCCCGCAAGAGCAAAGATGAACAGTTTGCCATCATCCAGACGAATCTCGCAAAGGCGCTGGGCGGCGTCAAGCAAGGGATAGCGTTCTCCTTCGCGCCACCGGCCATCCCCGGCCTGGGAACCTCAGGCGGCGTCAGCATGGTGCTTGAAGATCGCTCCAACTCGACTGACCCGAACTTCCTTACCAGCAACCTGTACAAGTTCCTTGGCGCGGTGAACCAGCGACCGGAGATCGCCGCTGCCATCCCAACCTACTTCCCCGCGGTCCCGCAACTCTTCGTTGACGTCGACCGCGAAAAGGTCGCGCAGCAACAGGTGAATATCGGCGACGTCTACACCACGCTGCAGGCCTTTCTCGGCGGCTCGCTGGTCAACTACTTCAATCGCTTCGGCCGTCAATGGCAGACCTATGTCGAAGCGGAAGGCGATACGCGTACCAATATCGACAATATCGGACAGTTCTACGTGACCGCCGCCAACGGCAACCGGGTTCCGCTCTCCTCCATTACCACGGTTCGGCGCATCACGGGTCCCGAGTTCATCACGCGCTACAACGAGCACGAAGCGGCCTCGATCACCATCGTAGCCAAGCCAGGTTTCAGCACCGGCCAAGTGATGCAGGGGCTGGAACAGACCTTCGCGCAAACCATGCCGGACGGCATGGCGATGGACTACTCCGGCCTAAGCTATCAGGAGCAACAGGCGCAAAAAAGTATTCCCGCCTGGGTGGTCTATGCCATCTCCATTTTGCTGTGTTTCCTCATTCTTGCTGCGCAGTACGAGAGCTGGTCGCTGCCCTTCGGCGTGCTGCTCAGCACACCCGTCGCTATCTTCGGCGCATACCTCGCGCTGACGATGAGGCACATGGAAAACGACGTCTACGCCCAGATCGGACTGGTCATGCTCATCGGTCTATCCGCGAAGAACGCAATTCTCATCGTCGAGTTCGCCAAGGACGAGTATGAAAGCGGCAAGAGCATCTTCGAATCGGCCATGGGCGCGGCCCGCCTCCGCTTCCGGCCCATCCTCATGACAGCATTCGCATTCATCCTTGGCTGCGTCCCGCTGTGGTTCGCTACCGGGGCGGGCGGCGTCTCGCGTCAGATCCTTGGAACCGTCGTCATCGGCGGCATGTTAGCCGCGACTGTCATCGCCATCTTCCTTGTTCCCACGACCTTCTCTCTGGCCGAGCGCGTTGCCCAGCGCTTCGGCAGCTCGCATAACGCAGGCCTCGATTCATCCCACGATGCCGGTCCACCGGAAGGAACTTCCGGTCCCCGCCTGGCTCCCCATCAGGGAGGTGCAGCATGAACTTGAGACTCTCGCTTACAACATTGGCTTTGATTGCGATCTCTGGATGCAAGGTCGGCCCCAACTACAAGCGGCCGCTCGTCAACACGCCTGCGGCCTACCGCGGAGCTCCCGAACTGACACCGACGGGCGCTCCCCTTGGAGCCGAGAAGTACACTAGCGTCTTCACCGACCCCGTCCTTCAATCCCTCATCGCCGAGGCCTTAAAGAACAACTACGACGTAAAGATCGCGGCCGACCGCGTGCTCGAGCAGGAAGCTCAAGTCGGCATCACCAGGGCCGGCCAGTATCCCACACTGAGTGTGGGCGGTACATACGACGCGGTGGCGCTGCCCGGTGGTCTGCTCAGCGGCCTCGGGAATAACAACGGCAACTCGAACTCCAACGGGGCGAACAACAATCAGGGTCACACCAAGATTTACACCGGCGGCTTGACCACCTCCGTAGCCTGGAACCTCGACTTCTGGGGCTACTATCGCCGCCAAACAGAGGCGGCTCGCGCCAACCTGCGTGCCACCCAATGGGCGCAGCAAACGACCTATTCGACGCTCGTGGAGAACGTTGCCACCAGCTACTACCAGCTCCGAACGCTCGATGCCGAGCTAGCCATCACCCGGGACGAGCTCAACGCACGCAAGAATTCGCTGGAACTCACGCAGAAGCTCGAAGCCGGAGGAAGCGACTCGCTTGTCGATGTTCGTCAGGCTGAGGAGCTTGAATACACCGCAGAGGCACAGATACCCGATCTTGAACGTCAGATCAGCCAGCAGGAAAACAGCCTTTGCATTCTGCTC
>CAILBQ010000254.1 GCA_903832475.1 uncultured Acidobacteriota bacterium
GAACAGATATCGAATCTGCCTATCTCGGACCGCGACTTTATCGACTTTGAGCTGCTTACACCGACGGCGACCGTTGGCAGAAATTCAAGTTCGGGAGCCCAGTCGGCATTCCAGGAGACGGAGCTGGAGATCAGCTTTGGTGGATTGCGCGAGACCCACAGCGTCTTCTACGGGTTGGATGGCGTGAACTACACGACCACAGTCTCGGGCGTTCAGCGTGTAAGTCCATCCCTGGACTGGGTGCAGGAGTTCCGCGTCGTCGATGGCCCGGATGCAGCCGGCGGTGGCTTGAATCTTGGCGCTGCGGTGAATACCATCACCAAGTCCGGAACCAATGACGTGCATGGATCGGTATATGAATACGCTCGCAACAGTGCGATCGATGCGAACAATCTACTTGCCGCTCCGGGATTCAATACCCTTCGGTTCAACCAGTTTGGAGGCACAGTAGGAGGCCCGGTTCGCAAGGAAAAGCTGTTCTATTTTGCTGGCTACGAAGGCCAGCGCCGCGGTCAATCGCCTATTTACTCGCATTTCATTCTGAGTTGCATCGACACCGAAGGGTGCCTGGGACCGGGCAGCCCGAGTATCAATGAGGTGAAGACCGGCCTGGGCCTCTCCCCCGAAAAGTTAGGCTCGATTCTTCAAACCGGAGACTATGACAACGCCTTCGGTAAAGCTACCAACGTTTTAGGCGACAGGAACACTCTAACGGCGGGTTATCTATTCACCAATGTAAGGAATAACAATGCAGCCGCGGCCTCTCCAGGTCAGGGCTTGCCTTCCAGTTATCGCGACAACCGAATCCACGATCAAACTGCCTATGCCAATCTCTTTCACCTGTTCAATAGTCGCCTCGCCTCGGAAAGCTCAGTGGCCTTTGGCCGGCGCATTTTTGATTTCGACCCCGTGGGCGCCGGATTTGAACCGGCGATCAACGTTGCCGATACCCTTTACAGCGGCGGGTTTCTGGGGGGTGTCAGTTACTACAGCGAGCACCATCTCCAATCCCGAGAAGCCGTGACTTATACCCACGACTCAAACTCCCTCACGGTCGGAGCTGAGTTTGAGCCAATCTGGTTCGATGCGCAGACGCCATACTTCACGCCGGGCGTTGGAATCTTCAGTCCGCAGAGCTTCTTCGGCGCTGGGCCTTTCAGCCATTTCGGCCCCGGAACCGCCGTCGAGTTTATCTTTCACCAGACGCGCGCTGATTTTGGAAACCAGGTGCCGCAGCGCGGTTTGCCCTGGGAGAATGGCTTCTACGACGGTGGCAACGGGCCAGCCCGTCAGGCCGCAGACCATGTTGCATTCTGGCATAAGCTAATCGACTTCTATGTTCAGGATCAGTGGAAGGTGCGGCCCAACCTGATACTTTCTCTCGGAGTGCGCTACGACTTGGATTTGCTACCATCGGCGAGCGATCTGCGCATCCTAGGCAAGATGAATCCAACCAACTTTGGCAATGTCCAGCCGCGGGTTGGAATCGCCTACGGTTATCGCAGCGGGAAGGGCGTAATGCGCGCCAACTTCGGTCTCTACACCGGGTCGCTTGAATACAGCAGCCTGGTCAATGGATGGCACGGCGCGTCCGCCTTCACGCACATGAACCAGCCGCTGCTGCCTGATTTTTCCGATCCGGCAAACGATCTTGTAGGCTTCGGACCAGAAGGCATGGTCGGGACTGCCGGTCCAGTGCTTGCCGGAGCCGCCTTCTCCAACTTCACCCACAACGGCATCTACCCAAATCCTGCCATCTTGAAGCAGTTTCCCTTGGGATTTGTGAAGCGAGAGTATCCTTCGAATTACTCTGAGCATGCCGCCCTGGAATTTGAAAACGAGTTAGGGAACAAGTGGTATCTCACCCTTGGCTACCACTATCTCCACGCCATTCATCTGGAGAATTCCGAGACAATCAACGCTGTTCCGGACGGGTTTCTATCCGATGGCCGGCAAAAGTTTGCGCCGGCCGATACGAACTTCGGCTTCGCGCTGATCGCCGAAGACACGGGCTGGTCCATCTACAATGCCGGAAGCGTGAGCCTGCGCAAGGAATTCGGGTCGAACTTCAGTGTGTTGGCTAACTACGTGTACGGGAAGTCGATCGACATCGCTACCGAAAACCAATTGCAGGACGAACCGCAGGACTACCTGCAGCCGCAACTGGATCGCGCGGTGAGCGATAACGATGTGCGGCATCGGCTGGTGTTGACCCTGATGGGAGAATCCCCTACTACATGGGTCGCACCCCTGCGGAATATTTCGTTTTCGCTGCTAAACACGTTGCAAAGCCCGCAGAACTACAGCATCCTGGCCGGCTCCGATATCAACGGCGATGGCTTTCCGTTCAATGATCGCGTTGGCAACATCGGCCGGAATTCCTATCGAGGCGCGTCGTACTATGACACGGACCTGCGCGTGCAGAAGTTGTTCAATCTGAATGAACGGCTCAAGTTCAACGTAAGCGCGGAAGCCTTGAACCTGCTCAATCGCGTCAATGTGCAGGATGTAGACCAGGTCTACGGCGCCGGTGAGTTCGGGGGTCCAATTCCCAAGGCTTTTGGAGATCACATAGGGAGCCCGGACAATCCAAACTTCGGCACGCCTACCTATGCTGGAGCCGCGCGGCAGTTTCAGCTATCCGCGAAATTGAAGTTTTAGGAGACAAACTATGTCGAATGGTCAAGCGACTGTTCTCAACGGCGAGAAGGACACCGCGGGAAATCCACGGCGTCCAAGGCGCAACAGTTATAAGCCGAGGCCGGAGACGGTTGCCCTGCTTAAGGTCTCGGGAAACGCCATCAACGGCCTCGGAGAAACCGAGCCGCGCAAGGCGTCGCCGTTCTTCTGGCATCCGCCGGACCAGCACCCATTCGGCGATCTCCAGATATTGGCGCGTACCAATTCTCGCAAGTGCCCCGGCTCGGCAGAAGTGTTTGCCGCGGCATACACCCATCCGGAGTTGATACCCGTTGCGGCGGATCGACGGGTTGCCTCAGCCGAGGAGTTCTCCGCGGAAGCAACTGCCTTCGCGCTGGCCCATGAAGCGGGCGGTGTCGGTATTGCTCTAATGGACCCGCTCTACGTCTTCGAAGGCTATACGATTGACGAGCCATGGGTGATCGTGCTGGCTCTTGCTCCCGACTATGAGCGATTGAAAGAAGTTCCTTCCGATGAAACCAATGGCATCGGTGTTTGCGAAATAGGTGAGCAGTATGCGCGTGGCACGCGGGTCTCTTTCGCGCTTGCCAATTGGATTCGCTCCCAGGGATATAAGGCACAGGCATATCCCGGGCCGTCAGCGAGTGCGCTGCTCTTGATCCCGCCGGCGATTGCCTCAGGCTTAGGCGAGTTGGGTAAGCACGGATCGCTGATCAACCGGGAGTATGGCGCTGGATTGCGTCTGGCCGGAGTGACCACGGACATGCCGCTCTTGGCTACTCAGCCGGATCGCTTCGGCGCCGATGAGTTTTGCCAGACCTGCCAGGTCTGTACACACGCCTGCCCTCCTGGCGCGATCGACGAACAAAAGCAGCTGGTGCGCGGCGTTGAGCGCTGGTATGTGAATTTCGACATGTGCATACCATTCTTTGCCGAAGCTGCATCGTGCGGCATCTGTATCGCCGAGTGCCCCTGGACCAGGTCCAACGTTCGGCCCAAGCTGTTATCCACGATGGCGCGGCGCTTAGGCTACACCGATTCCAAGACAGGAGCGCAGAGCTCGTAAGCAAAGAAATGGCGTGGAGAGAAACAGCTCTCCATCTTTGGATCGAAGCGCACTTTAAGCAGCGCTACATAGGATAGACGTGTTACGTCTTCTCCTTCTTCTGATTCAAGAAAGTCCCGCTGGTC
>CAILBQ010000255.1 GCA_903832475.1 uncultured Acidobacteriota bacterium
CGATCTAAGGCCGGCTCAAGCTGCTCCTGGCCTGCGACTTCCACCTCAACTCCGAAAACATCCAGACTGCCATCAAGAACCGCGGAATGTACTCGATCGACAACAAAGGCTATCTTCTCGTCGAATTCCCAGAAATGGCCATCCCGCCGCAGTTCACCGAAGCCCTGAATCGCCTCCAATCGGCCGGCTACACCAACATCATCACTCACCCTGAACGCAACCCAATCATCGTCCGCCATCCTCAGTTGCTTGCCGAGTGGATCCGCATGGGCTGCGTTGTGCAAGTCACCGCGTCGTCGCTCTACGGACGCTTCGGCAACTCTGCCGAAGCCTTTTCCAACGAACTGCTCGATCGCAACTGGATCCACATCCTGGCCACCGACGCGCACAACCTGGAATGGCGTCCGCCGCACCTCAAAAAAGGCTACGAATACGTCGCTAACCGCGCCGGCGAAGAAACGGCTCGTAGACTGTGTGTAGAAAATCCACGCGCCGCCATCGAAGGCGTCAAGATGCCGCACCAGCCCGAAGCCATCGGCGTCTGGGACGGCCAGCCGCTCAAGTTTCCCGAAAGCGTCAAGGCCGCTCCGCGAAGAACATCTCCGCAGGGAGTGTCAAGCGGAACCAAAGGCGAAAAAAGCTGGCTCGGCAGAATTTTTGGAAAGTAGTTCTATTCAGCGAATCAGCGTCAAATAAGGCCTAGACCACCATCTACCGTGACGATCTGACCGGTGATGAAATCCGGGCCAGTCGCAAAAAACAGCACCGCCTGCGCCACATCACTGCCGGTTCCGGTTCGCTTCATCGGGGTCTTTGCCGCGAATCGTTCAGAGACTTTGTCCGGCTCGCCAAAGTGGATAAAGCCAGGAGCGACGCAGTTCACGCTGACGTCCGGCGCAAAGGCTTTTGCCATGGTCAGGGTAAGCATGTGCAACGCGGCCTTTGAAGCGCAGTAATGTGCGTGTTCAGCCCAGGGATGAACCCCTCCCAGCGAGCCCAGATTGACGACTCGTCCCTGCGTGGCCTTCAAGTGCGGCAACGCTTCCCGCGCCATCAGAAAGGGGCCGCGAGCGTTGGTTTCGAAGACTTCATCCCATTGTTCCACGGACATCTCGTCCAGCGACACGCTCTGAAAGACCGCGGCGTTGTTGACAACCAGGTCCAACCTTCCGAATCGCGTAAGCACCGTTGCCAGCGTCTCTCGAACGCTGGCTTCCGACCGGACGTCTGAATTGACTGCGATCGCCTCGACGCCCAGCGACTCAATTTCCTGGACTGTCAGCGAGGCGTCAGTGGCCGAACCGCGATAGGTGATCGCCACGTTCATGCCGGCTCGAGCCAGGGCTAGAGCGATCTCTCGACCGATGCGTATGGCGCCGCCCGTGACCAAAGCCACTCGCCTCGGCTTATCGGGAGCGGCGACGGGCGACATCGGTGGAACAGGCATACTTCCTCGGAGGCGCAAACGCCGATCAGGCCGTGCGGAGCGGGGCTTTACTTTGGGGCGGAATCAGGAGCTTTGGAAGCATCCTTCGGCGGCGCAGGCTGACTGTTATCTTTCGGGGCGTCATCCGGCGTCGACTTGCCTTCGCTTTTCTTATAGATGGAGTACTGACCGGCTGGACGCTTCAGCTTTACCTCGATGGCAACGCTGTCCTTATCGACCTTGTAGTCTTCCCCATAGGTCTGGAAGCCGGGTGCAATGATCTGCAAGCGAACACTCGTACCGAGTTCGAGCAGATCGATGACCGCTTTGCCCTCGTCGTTGGTCTTCAGCTCCATGTTTCCGTTGTCGCGGCCATTCTGCAAGGGGTGAAAGATGACCGAGGCGTTTTCGACCGGTTTGCCGTTGGTGGCGCGCAGCACCGTGACTTCAAAGCGGGCTGTCGGTGGCGGAGCTTTGTATTTTCTACCGCGCTTCGCGGTGCCGGAGGTGTCCTGGGCAGAGAG
>CAILBQ010000256.1 GCA_903832475.1 uncultured Acidobacteriota bacterium
AGGCCGCCGCGCGGGTCGAGGAGATCATCCGCAGGCTGGACTCGGGCGAGGCGAGCCTGGACGAGACGCTCGCGCTGCTCGGCGAGGGCAAGGCGCTGATCGAGCTGTGCGCAAGCCAGCTGACAGCTGTCGGAGGCGCCCTCGAGGAGCTGCGTCTGGACGAGCTGGTGGCGCGCCTGGAAGGGCTGGCCGAGGCGCATCCCTATCGGCCGGAAATGCTGGCCCAGGGATATTTGGAAATCGCGGCGCTCCTGCAGAAGTGCCTCCTGGACATCTGCGGCATGGACGCCATCACCCTGCAACCGGCAGCCGGCGCGCACGGCGAGTTCACCGGCATCCTGCTCGTCCGTGCCTATCACGAGTCCAGGGGCAACGCGCGCCGCAAGGTGCTCATTCCCGACTCCGCCCACGGCACCAACCCCGCCACCGCGGCCATCTGCGGCTACGAAGTGCAGAACATCAAGTCCAACCCCGAGGGCGGCATCGACGTCGCCGAGCTCGAGCGCCTCGTCGATGAAGACACCGCCGCCCTCATGCTCACCAACCCCTCCACCATCGGCGTCTTTGAGAGCGAAATCCACAAAATCGCCGACATCCTCCACGCCAAGGGCGCGCTGCTCTACATGGACGGCGCCAACATGAACGCCCTCGTCGGCAAAACGCGCCCCGGCGACTTCGGCGTCGACGTCATGCACCTCAACCTGCACAAAACTTTCTCCACGCCCCACGGCGGCGGCGGACCCGGCTCCGGTCCGGTCGCCTGCAAGGCCATCCTCGAACCCTTCTTACCTACTCCGGTGTTAGTCCGAGACGAGAACGGTGCGAAGCACTGGTCCTACGACCGCCCCCAATCCGTCGGCCGCGTGCGCGCCTTCTACGGCAACTACGGCATGTTCATCCGCGCCCTGGCCTACATCCTCGCCAACGGGCCCGATGGCCTGCGCCAGACCACCGAAGACGCCGTGCTCAACGCCAACTACATCCGCTCCGGCCTCGAAGACATGTACGAGCTACCCTACAAGACTCCTTCGATGCACGAGGTGGTCTTCTCCGACAAGCGCCAGGCGGCCAAAGGCGTCCGCACCGGCGACATCGCCAAGCGCCTCATCGACTACGGCTTCCACCCCTACACGGTGAGCTTCCCCATGATCGTTTCGGGCGCCCTGATGATCGAGCCCACCGAAAGCGAATCCCGCGAAGAGCTCGACCTGTTCATCGCCGCCATGCGCGCCATCGCCAAAGAAGTGGAAGCCACCCCCGAGCTGGTGAAAAACGCGCCCCACTCGACGCGGGTCTCCCGCCTCGACGAAGTCACCGCCGCAAGAAAGCCCATCCTGCGCTGGAAACCCAAAAGCGAATAGAAGCCCAGTCGGAGAAATGCGTTTGAGATCACCTCACCTGCGGTGGTCTCAAACGGAGGATCTAACTGCACGAGGCTGTCACAAATGCGGCTGGTTATACTTGCGCCATGAGACTGCCTCGTAAACCCTCAACCCTTGCTGTGTTTCTGCTTGCTTTCCTTGCGTTAACGGCCAGATCGCAGATGGCTGCTCCGAAATCGGACGCATCTGTGACCGCGCCATCGGCTATTCACGAGCTATTTCTAGATGACCAGAGCGACCGAAGCGGCGACAGGAAGGTCGGCAGCTACGGTGCAGACGTTAATGAACGCGATGCGGTAAGACGAAGGCAAGTGCGAAAGCTGCTCGCTGCGGGATCCATTCAGTCTGCGCAGGATTTCCACGACGCCGCCTATATCTTCCAACACGGTCAAGAGCCGGAAGATTATCTTCTCGCGCATATCCTCGCAGTCGAAGCTGTCGTCAAGGGAGATGCAACTTCGAAATGGATTTCTGCAGCCACGCTAGACCGATACCTCCAGGCAATTGGCCAGCGTCAGGTCTTCGGAACCCAGTATTCAGACAAGAGTTATGTGTTCGATCTCGAGCACAAGAATGATCCCGCTGCGATGAACAAACCAGATGCGAACCAAAAGGGAATGACACAGGAACCCTTCGACAAAAGCCTTATACCCGATACTCTTCGAAAGGACTTTTGCGTTCCGAACCTTAACAAACAGAAGGAAAATCTTGCAGAATTCGAGGCAGGCAAATACCCGGACGGGATTATCCCACCGGGATGCACCCGGTAGCATCTGCTGGCTTAACCGAAGTGGCATGAGCCTCCGTTTGAACAGGCAAATCGCTCATTCAACTTCGCTCTCCTTCAGCGCATCGGCATACACAATCACCCCGCCTCGCCCATCCCGCGCCGCGACGTAGCACTGTGTGATGTCCGCGTCTTCGCTGCTGAATGGCTCATGCAGTTGCCTGGCTTGCTGGATTGACGGCCGCAGCCAGCCATTCTCTTTTAGCAAAGCCTCGACCGCCGGATGCAGCTCCCCTTCTCCGGCCGCAACCAGCGCAATCAGTGCGTGCCTTTCGTTCAAGGGATAAGAAGTCCGCACTCCATCCGACTCTCCGCGGCACAGGACCATCCAAATCGGCGGGTGCTCCGAATCCGTATTGAGGAGCCAGCGCCGCTTGGCCAATGCTTCCTGCCTCTATCTAGAATTCGCCGCCATCGGCTCGGAACTGTCCTTTCCGCACCAGCCGGGACTTGTGCGAGTCGCAATCGTTATCCTGACATCTAAACAATCAGGAACGGCCAAGGGATGCGAGGGAGAACGAAGCTTTGAACATTTTGGATGAAAAGCGCGACGACCTGGAAAAGTACGAATTCATGATGGGCACGGAGCGCGGCCGTCTCGCCGTCGCTCTTGACCTGCTCACCGACTCACTGATCCTCACCGGCCAGCACGGCGTCTACTGCGTCTCCAACCGCAATCCATCCCAGCCTCGCCTCGACCTGCAAGCCGTCCTCGCCGGCATCAACGGCGCTAAAGAACTGATTCAGTCGGTGATGGCAGAACTGGAGACAAGTAATAAGTGAGTGGTAAGGGGAAAGAAGTGGCAAGTAAAGACTCGGATCCCTTGTCTTTCACTCACCACTTACCCCTGCACTACCACTTACCACTTCTTTACACTGCCTTACTTCACCGCTGAGATCTGCACCGAAGCATCCACACCCGCCCACTTCAAGTGCAGCACCGTTGAATCTCCCATCGTCTTGTCAAAGCTGATGGTGAACATCTCCACCGGCGTCGCACTTGAACCGACTTCCATCGCCGTACGCCCCAGGTCCTGAGCCTTGTCGTACACCGTGCCCCACTGCCCGGTCTGCTTGTTCACGATCAGCTTCCAGCTATCCTGCGTGGGCAGCGAATAGAGCGTGTACGTCCCCGCCGGCACCTTCAAATCGCCAATCTGCAGCGCGCCCGTCGTCTTCAGCGTGGTGGCTGCATTGGCTCCCGTCCGCCAGACTTCGCCATACGGCACCAGGCCGCCAAAGATCGTCCTGCCATGAATGGAAGGCTGGCAATAGGTGATCGTGATCTCCGCATCGTTCAGTTTGACCGAGGCCGTCGCCGGCGGACTCACATATTTCGGCTTGGGCGCCGCTGCCGCCGCCTGCGCCTCAGCAGTCACCGAACCCGCCATTCCGGCCGTAACAACCATGACGCTACAACACAATACCGTCGCAAACATTTTCAATTTCATACGCACCTCTCCCCGGCGAGTGTAGCAAAGCTGACTGAGCCCCTTGCACCGGCCGCAACCATTCTCCTGCCGCCTTCGGCAGGATCAACAAAGCAGCCGGCCTATCCCCAACCGGCCCCACTGCAGAATTTCCTCAAAATGGAGTATCCTAATCAAGCGCGCCCGTAGCTCAGCTGGATAGAGCGAACGCCTCCGAAGCGTTAGGCCAGAAGTTCGAATCTTCTCGGGCGCACCACCCCTCCTCGGCATCCCTCCGACAAGTCTATCCCCGCCTCAGCCAGACTAGGCGGCCGCGTCCAGGATGGCCCTGAGCCCGCCCGCATCCTTCAGCACGATCTGCCGCGCGTCTACCTGGATCAGCCCCTCCGCCTGCAAGCGTGTCAGGTTCCGCGAAATGATCTCCCGCACCGTGCCCAGCTCGTTGGCCAATTCCTGATGACTTGCAGGAAGCTGCAGGGCGACCCCGCCCTCGACACGCTTTCCCTCTTGACTGGCCAGCTTGAGCAGCAGCGCCACCAGCCGCTGCCGAACCGTGGTAAACGAAAGCTCCTCAATGATGGCCACCAGCCGGCGCAGGCGCGCCCCCACCACGGCGAGCATCTTCAGCGCTACCTCGGGATGCTCCAGGCAAAACGCCTGAAAGTCTCGCCGCGAAATGAACGCCACCTCGGTATCCTCGATGGCCGTAGCCGACGCCGGATAGTTGCCGCCATCGAAGACCGGCAACTCCGCCACCGACTCGCCCGGCCCATTCACCGCCAGTACCTGCTCCCGCCCCGCCGCGGAGGTCTTGAAGATCCTCACCCGGCCCTTCGCCAGGATGTGCAGCCCATGGCACGAGCCTCCTTCGGAGAACAGCATCTCTCCCGCGCCAAATCGCTTTCGCACCGTTCTCGCCGCCAGCATCTGGATTTCCGCCGGCGAAAGACTCGACAGCAGCGCCGTCCCTTGCAGAACATTCAGCAGATCGCTCGTCTCATGGATCATTCGCCGAATTCTAGCGCATGCCTGGTTCCGCTGGCGTGACCTCGCCCAACCCAGCCCAGAGTCGGCAGCAAGAACGCGGCCCGGGAAGATCGCTTTCCCCGGGCCGCGTCACGCGTCCTCATGCAAGCATCGCCGCCAGATCGCCTTCAGCGCTGCCAATCGCCATCAGGTTGTACTTCTCATGCAGGAGCGCCAGCACCCCCGGCGAGAGGAACGCCGGCAGCGTCGGCCCGATACGAATGTTTCGCACATTCAGGTGCAGCAGCGTCAGCAGGACCGCCACTGCCTTCTGCTCATACCACGACAGCACCAGCGAAAGCGGCAGATCATTCACCCCGCATTCGAAGGCGCCGGCCAGTGCGATGGCAATCTTCAGCGCCGAATAGGTGTCGTTGCACTGGCCGATGTCCAGCAGCCTTGGCAAACCCGCAACTTCGCCAAATTCCAGCTTGTTGAAGCGAAACTTCCCGCAGGCCAGCGTCATAATCAGGCAGTCCTGTGGAATGGCCTCGGCCAGCTCGGTGTAATAGCTTCGCCCCGACCGCGCACCATCGCACCCGCCAATCAGGAAGAAGTGCTTGATTGCGCCTCCTTTCACTGCCTCGATCACCTTGTCCGCCACGCCCAGCACGGCATTGTGCCCGAACCCCGTCAGAATTTCTTCGCCCGTGCCGTCTTCGGCAAACCCCGGCGCCCGCATCGCCGCCGCAATCACCGGGCTGAAATCCGTCCCGGCGATATGCTTCACCCCCGGCCAAGCCACCTGACCTGCAGTGAAGATCCGATCCTTGTAAGTGAGCTTCGGCTGTTGAATGCAGTTCGACGTCATCAGGATCGCACCCGGAAATTCCGCGAACTCCTCCGCCTGGTCTACCCACGCCCCGCCGTAATTCCCCGCCAGGTGCGCAAACGCTTTCAGCTTGGGATACCCATGCGCCGGCAGCATCTCGCCGTGCGTGTATACCTGGATCCCCGTCCCCTCGGTCTGCACCAGCAGCGCATACAGGTCATGAAGATCATGCCCCGATACCAGGATGGCCTTGCCCTTCTTCGCGCCCAGCCGCACTTTGGCCGGCGTCGGATGCCCAAACGTTTTGGTATGCGCCGTGTCCAGCATCTCCATCACCTGGAAATTCAACTCACCCACCGCCAGCGCCTGCCCCAGCAGTTCTTCTGCCGTCGGGCTGGGATGCGTCAGAAAGTCAAGAATCTCGTGAATTCTGGCAAACGTCCGAGGGTTCCCGGCGCCCAGCGCCAGAGCGTGCGCCGCGTATGCCGCCACGCCCTTGATCCCATACAGAACCAGCTCCTGCAGGTTGGCGATCTCCTTGCCTTCGCTCAGAAAACGTACCGGCAGCAGCGTGTGCTGACCCTGCACCAGCAAACCCTCCAGCGTGGGCGCCGGCAGCCACGCCGCCGCCCCACCCAGCTCCGCAGGAACCTTGCCCGCTGCGACGCTCGCCCGCTCATACATATCGCGCGCCGCATCGCGGGTGATCACCGACTGGTGAATCAGTTCCAACAGCCGCGCCGGATCGAAATTCACATTGGTTAGCGTGGCAAACACTGCCTGAATGGTGAAGGCGTCAATCTCTGCATCCACCGCGCCTAATTGCCCTGCCCGATACGCATACATCGAGATGCCCTTGATGGCGTGAATCAACAGGTCCTGCAGGATCGACGTCGTCTCGTCTTTTCCGCAGACGCCCAGTGTCTGGCAGCCTTCGCCCTTCGAGGTCTGTTCGCATTGATAACAAAACATGGTGAGTCCCTTCCGGTTTCTGAAATGGTGTGAACCTCGGGAGAATCGTCTGTGCCTTGGTTCGTGAAACCGAGACTACCCACCGCCTCTGGGATGGGCAGCGACTTTAGTCACACCCGTCCCGGAAATAACATTTCAGCGGCCGGAGTGACCTAAGTCGCTTCAAAGGTCGCTGCTCTCCGCTACGTTGCATCAGGAGTTATCCGATGACATCCATCTGCAATCTATCCCCAACGATCCGGCCGGCCGTCGACAAGACCGTCCGCGAAATCGCCCTTGAACAGCCTTCTTCCATCCGCGTCTTCGAGTATTTCGGCATCGATTACTGCTGCGGCGGACGCCAGCCCCTGACCCACGCCTGCGCCAGCCGGAACATCCCGGTCGAGGCTGTGCTGGGAGCGCTGGCCGCCGTCCAGGCCATCTCTCAACCCGCTGCGGTCTCAAATGCAAAAGACTGGAACAAAGCCCCGCTTTCCGACCTCGCAAAGCATATCGCCACCACTCACCACGCGTACGTTCAGCGCGAACTGCCTCGCCTGGCCGTCCTGGCTCAGAAGGTCGTCAGCCGCCACGGCGACACACAGCCGGAATTGCCGATGATTCAGGAACTGCTGCGCAGCCTCGACGCCGAACTCACCCCGCACCTGGCTAAAGAAGAAGCCATCCTTTTCCCCTACATCGAACAACTGGAGCGCGCCGATGCTCCGGGCACCGCCCCCAAGGCATGCTTCGCCTCCGTTGCCAGCCCCATCGCCGTCATGTGCGCCGAGCACGAAGCCGCGGGGGCGCTCCTGCTCCAGATTCGCCATCTCAGCCGCGCCTTCACGACACCTCCCGGCGCTTGTCCAACCTACCTCGCCTACTACGCCGGCCTCCACGAATTCGAGCAGGACCTGCATCAGCACATCCACCTCGAAAACAACATCCTCTTCCCCCGCGCCATCGCGTTGGAAGGTTCGTTGTCTGAGCAACTCGCTTCCTGATCCACTTCGAATCCCCGTGACGAAACAGTGAATGAGCAGGGATTCCCTGCTCATTCCTGAGGACTTGCTTCCATCCCAGCCGCTACACTGGAATTGCACGCGGATCGCCGCCACTCGCAGTCGCCATCCGCCTTACAAGGTCTCGAATGCACTGGAACACAGAACAAGTCCTCTGGGCCCTCGTCCTCGCCGCCCACCTCGTCCTGCTCATCGTCCTGCTCGGCCGCGATCGCATCCAGCGCTTCCCCTGGTTCACTGCCGCCATCACGCTCTCTGCTGTCAGCCTGCTCGCCGACCACCTGCTCAACGGCAAGCTGACCTCGCTGGTCTTCTACTGGCAGAGTTTTTCGGCGATGACGCTGCAGTCCATCTTCGGCATCTTCGTGCTGATCGAACTGGCGCGCGTGATCTTCGCCAGCGGCCGCAAAGGTCTCGTTCTGAAATCGAACGGCTGGTTCGGCTGGGGATTACTCCTCGTGGCCGCTGCAGCCGGCGCCGTCTGGGCCTGGGGACCCTGGCCTACCCTGGTCCAACTCAATGCCCAGCCCTCCATCCGCGGCATCCTGCTCATGCAATTGGCGGCTGTCAAGAGCCAGCTATTCGTCGCGCTGCTCACCGTTGAAGTGGCCCTGCTGATTAGCCTGTTTGCCCGACGCTTCGGATTCGGCTGGCGCAGCCATGCCCGCCAGATTGCTCTCGGACTTTCCACCAACGCTCTCTGCATCCTCATCCTGCAGGTCATCACCGACATCATCAAGCGCAACCTTCACTTCACTACCCGGCAGGAGATGGCAGCCGGCATCCAGCGCCTCGAACACCTTTTCACCAACATGGACAACGCCAGGTTCGTCCTCTGGATTCTGGTGCTCCTTTGGTGGATCTACTGGCTATGGCAGGATGAACCCGGAGCAAATCCGGCCCTTCGTCCCGCCGCCGTGTCTGTCCCCATCGCGCCAGGTCCGCTCCAGGCCCCACCTACCGCGGAGACAGCCACCGAAGAGATGGACGACGACGGCGACCCCGAGTTCCGCGACTGAATTGGTTGGTCGTGCAGTACTTCTGCTGACAAGCCTGTATCGCCTAACCCCGGAAGGCTGCGAAGACCAGCTAGAGCGCCGGCCGCCCCGGTTCCATGGGCAGTGTCAGCAGGACTTGCACCAAGCCTGACAACCGGTGTATCTCGTCGACCAAAAGGCGGCCCAGAGACGGAACGTCCTGCTCCGGATTTCCCATGGACAGGAGGAATGCCGTGTTGGACATGCTTTGCAACGGATTGTTGATTTCATGTGCCAGCTGGTTTGACATCCGGGCCACTGCTTCGGCGCGTTCCTGCCGGATAATCCGCTCCCGCTGCTTCAGCTGCCGGTAACCCATGGCGGCAAAATCCGCCAGCATGGTCATGAGCCGCGCGTCGTCTTTGTCAAAGGCTTCAGTCCGCCCATGCGCCATGACGAATATCGTTCCGCGGGTATCTTCTGTCTTCCACGGCAACAGGATCCCGTCCGTGATGACGGGCGCTTCTACTCCCAGGATGTCGAAGAATTTCTGCGAGACGGTGAAGCGTTGGGCATGCCCACGATCCAGGCAGACTCCACATGCGCTTGGGGAACGCGGCAAAATGGCATTCAAAAAGCCTGAGTAATCTCCTGCCGTGGCGATCCAGTGGTAGAAATCGCTGTCGGTCCCATCCGCCCGCTCAATACTGATCCCCGCACTGTCCGCTCCGCAAAGGTCAACCGCTGCATCGACCAGCACCTGGAGAATCGTCTCCGGGCTCTCGACAAACGCGTGGGAGAGCCGCTGCAGCCCCTCCATTTGCAAGCCGATATCGCGGGAATGCAAACGTCTGGACGTGAAAGCTGCATCGCTCCGCAGATCGAAGACCTCAATTCCCGTCCCCTCGATGGTGTTCTCCATAGATTTCAATTATCCCTTGTTTTCGAAATCGCCGCCCAGGTTCAGCGGAACTCCAGCTCCCTCTGTCCGCAACGGTAGCTGGAAAGAGTCAAGACTTCCTCGGGCCAGCTTTCCCGCGTCCGTCATTGATTTGCATACTGACTCACTCCCCAAAGCATCAGTAAGCCGAAAATATCGCAAAATAATTCTTGACGCCGAGTACTCTACATTATAGAGTTCTCTTCATGGAGGACTGCTCTAGCAATATCTAGCAGCCTCAAAGGAGAAAACTCCATGATTCAGCACACCCGCGAACAGGAACTCAACGACCGCCTCAACCTCATCGAAGCCATGATTGCCGAGGGCCGGCAAACCACAGCCAGCTGGGGTTGGTCCTTCGTCGTCTGGGGCATCGCCTATTACGTCGCCATCGCCTGGGCAACTTACGGGCATAGCAGCTTCGCCTGGCCAGTGACCATGATGGCCACCGCCGCCCTTACCGGCGTCATTGCCTCGCGTCAAACTAAGCGCGAGCCGGAAACCACCATCGGCCGCTCCATCGGCGGCGTATGGATTTGTCTCGGCATCTCGCTGTTTGTCTTCTGCCTCTCCATCAGCCTCAGCGGCCACGCCGAACAGCACAACTTCCTCGCTGCCGTTGAAGTCATGCTCGGCGCCGCCAATGGCATCTCCGCCATCATCCTGCGATGGAAACCTCAGTTCCTCTGCGCCGGTGCCTGGTGGCTGGCCGCCGTGCTCACCTGCTTTGCTACCATCTCGCAGAGCTCAACCATCTTCCTGGTCGCCATCTTCCTCGGCCAGATCGTCTTCGGCGCGTGGATGATGTTTGCCGAAGCCCGCGAACGCAAGCAGGGCGTGGCCCATGCCTGAGCGTGTCGTCGACTTCCTCTCTGAACCCGAGCCGGCGCCCGATCTGCCGACCGAGCTGCCCGAGCTGAACCCCGTCATCCACGGCAAACTGCGCCTCGCCCTGCTCTCCCTGCTCTCCACCGTAGACGAGGCGGAATTCACTTGGCTGCGCACCAAGACCAGCGCCACCGACGGCAATCTCGGCGCGCAACTGCTCAAGCTCGAAGAGGCCGGCTACGTCCAGGTCGAAAAGAAATTCGTCCTGCGCAAACCACAAACCCTCTACCGCATGACCCACGCCGGACGCCAGGCCCTGACCGAGTACGTGCAGGCGCTGAAGCGGCTTCTCGGCTCCGCCATCAACGTTTAGCCCACGCCCAGGCAATCCCTGGCCCGGTCCCCAAGGAGAACCACGATGAACTCAACTCTCACCGCGAATGAGATCAGCGGGCGCGCCATCGGCTCGCTCTTTTTCACCGGCTTCGGCGGCATCTGGCTGATTCTCGCCCTCTATGCCCGCGAGGCGATCACGCCCCTCTCCATGGCGGCGGTCGCGGCCGGCCTGGGCGTGCTCTTCCCCGCCTGCTTCTGGCTCTTTCGCCAGGCACGCCGGTTTCCATCCCGCGAAGAGGATCCCACCGTCGCCCGCACCTTTCGCCGCATCAACACGGCGCAATGGATCGCCGTCGGCGTTGTCGCTTTCGGATTCGGCCGCCTGCATCTGGAGGTCTATATCGTCTCCGCGATCACGGCGATTGTCGGGCTGCACTTGTTTCCCCTGGCGCGGCTCTTCCGCTATCCCGTCCACTATGCAACGGCCATCGCCCTGGTGCTCTGGGCCGGCATCTCCCTGCTCGCCGCTCCTCTAGACCGCCTCCAGGGCGTGACCGCCATGGGAACGGGGCTGCTGCTCTGGCTCAGCGCGGCAACCACACTGGCCTTGGCCGCGCGAAGGGTCCGCTCCTCGCGCCCCGACTCTTCCATCCGCCTCCAGCAACACGCTTAGTCCCTCCCCCGCATCATCACGCAAAAAAGAATGGCCCCGAACAGGGGCCATGGCTGAACCAACAGTCAAGTCCGGAGAACTAAATGTGGCAGCTCGCCAGGCCGCGCTTCTCCAGGTAGCGCTGGTGATAGTCTTCCGCCCGCCAGAAGGTCTGTGCAGGCGTTACCTGGGTGACGATCTTTTTGGGAGCAAATTTGCCCGCCGCCGTAAGTTCCCCGATCTTGGCTTCCGCAACTTCCTTCTGTTCCGGCGAATGATAGAAGATCGCCGACCGGTATTGGGTGCCCCAATCCGGCCCCTGCCGGTTCAACTGGGTTGGATCGTGCAGCGAAAAGAACGCATCCAGCAGCGTCGCGTAGCTCACCCGGTCGGGATCGAAATCCACTTCGACCACCTCAGCATGCCCCGTCGAATCCGTGCAGACATCTTTGTAGCTGGGTGCCTGCGTTTTCCCGCCCTCGTATCCAACCGCCGTTGCCGTCACCCCGGGAATATTGGCAAACGACACCTCAACCCCCCAGAAACAACCCGCTCCAAACGTCGCCTTCTCCATCACAACCTCCTCGACCAACTTATACCTTCATAGGATGGACCGGCGCTGAATAGGTTTCAGCCCGGTTCAGCTCGTTTCGCGAATTCCTCGGCACGTTATCTTCCGCCTAGCTTTTCGGCTTGGGACGGCCCTTGTTCTTGCCCGTAAACGAATTCCGCCAGCGCTCTTTCTTGCGCGGCTCGCCATCCGGGCCCGTCTTTCCCGCGGCAGCTCCAGGCTTGGCGCCAAATTTCTTCGGCGCTCCCGGTTTGAATGTCCGCGGCCTGTCGCCGTCTCCAGGACGCGATCGCGGTCCTGCGGCAGCATCCCGTCCTTCAAACCGCGGCCCGGATCTTCCCGCCGGCCGCTCGCCACTGGGCCTCGGCCCCGCCTGGCGCGGACGAAATTCTCCTCGCTCAGCGCCACCCCGCCCCGCCCGATCGCCGCTGGGCGGCCCGTCGGTTCGCGGACGGAAAGGCCGTCCTCCCGGCGCTGGCCGATCTCCCTGCGGACGATAAGGACGCTCTTCGCGCCCACCGCCTGCCCGCGCTGGCCGACCCTCTCCCGCCGGGCGAAACGGTTTTCCGCCGCCGGCAAATCCAGGGGCTCGTCCCGCAGGCGGCCCACTCCGCGCGCCGCCAAAGCTCGGACGATCCCCGCGCGGTGCCGTCCCCTCCGTTCGCGGTCGAAATGGCTTCCCGCCGCTCCGCTCCTGATCCCGCTCAAAGCCCCGGGCCGCTGGAGGTCGGCTGGGAGGACGGCTCTCGCGCGGCCTCTCTTCCACCGGCTCTACGCGAATCTTGCCGCCTGTACGCGGCGCTTCTTCATAAGCATCATTGGCATTCTGGAACGGCTTTCGCGCAGCCGGCTTGTCAAAGCGCGGCTTGTCCGAACCGGGCCCAGCCTTGCGGAAAGGCGCCTTGCCCGACGCCGCTCCGCCGGTACGAAAACCCGGCTTGAAATCAGGATTGAACTGCGGCTTCTCGTCGAAATCGTCCGCCACAGCCTTGCGCGGAGGCAGCACGATTTCCGTCACCGGAGGCTCGGGCCTGCGCGGCTTTGCGCCAAACGCAGGCCTGGCCCCTCGATCAAAACTTCCTGGCCTTCCCGCGCCCGGCCCAGCCTTGAATCCACCTGCTGCCGGACGTCCAACTTCGCGAAACGGCGGTCGAGCTCCCGGTCCGGCAGGACGCCCCCCAGGTCGAACCGCTGGCCTTACTCCCGGTCGCGCATCTGTCCGTCCCTCAACCCGACCTTCGGGCCTACCTCCCGGCCGTGGACCGGTCCGCAGCTTCCCACCCGGCTCCGCGCGCCGATACGTAGGCATCTCCGACTTCGAATCCTGCTGAAATTCCGGCCTGGGCGCCCGCGCCCGTGGCTCAAATCCCGGCTTCCCGTCGCCCTTCTTGTAGCGAACCGTCTTCCCCGCCACCGTCGGCAACTGCGCCGCGGCGGGAATGCGCTTCTTCTTGGCTTTCAGCTTGCCATCGGCCGCCAGCCGCAGCTGGTGTACTTCCTCAGCCTCCAGCTCGCGCAGCTTGCCCGGCTCCAGATCCAGCACCAGCGGCCCATACCCCACCCGCCGGATTTTTTCGACATGGTGCCCGATCTCCTCGAACATCTTGCGCAGCTCGCGGTTGCGCCCCTCGATAATGATCACTTCGTACCAGGGATTATCCCCCTCGCGCACCTTGCGAATCTGCGCCGGGGCCGTCCTCACGCGCCCGGTATGCTCGCCCGGCCGGCCCTTTTCAATCACTACCCCGCGCCGCAGCACGTCCAGCATGTCCTCAGTCGGCTCGCCCGCCACCTTCACCAGGTACGTCTTCTCTACGCCTGAAGCCGCCTTGGTCAGCTTGTTGGCCAGGTCGCCGTCATTGGTCACCAGCAGCAGCCCTTCGCTGAGATAGTCAAGCCGCCCCACCGGGTACAGCCGCTCCCGCTCGCCGGCAAAAAACTGCATCACTGTCGGCCGCCCCTCAGGATCGGACACCGTCGTCACAAAGCCTTTAGGCTTGTTCAGAACGAAATACCGGATCCGCTCGGCCCCCTGCAGCAGCTTGCCATCGACGCGCACATGGTCCCGCGCTATATCGGCTTTGGTGCCCAGCTCCGACACAACCTTGCCGTTGATCTGCACCCGGCCGCCCAGGATCAGCTCTTCCGCCTTCCTCCGCGAAGAAATCCCCGCCTTGGCCAGGATCTTCTGCAACCGCTCCAGCTTGGGCTCAGGCCGCTCCGGGCCAGGGACCGTCTCTTCGAGATCCTCGGCATCCTCGTGGGCACTCTGCTCGACCGCCGCAGCCTCGGCCGCCACTTCTTCCATCACGTCAGCCACTTCCTGCGCCCCCGGCACCTGTTCGACCAGATCGCGCCCCTTCTTCGGCTTCGCAGCAGCCTTTTTCTTGAATGTCTTGATCTTGCTCGCTGCCGGCTCAAGTTCCGCAAACTGTTCTGACTCAGGCTCGCTCGCTTCCGCCACGGCCACCACAGGCGCTTCTTCTGCCTGCACTTCAGCCACCGGCGCTTCCTTCAAGACTGTCTTCGCCTTCGAAACTTTTGCCGCCTTGGCCTTCCTGGGCTTGGCTTCCTCGACAGCCGGCTCCGCCGCAATCACTTCCATAGGCGTCTCGACCGCAGCTTCGACGGCCGCCCTTTTCTTCTTCGCCTTCGGTTTCGGCGTCTCTTCAACCTGCGGCTCAGCCGCCCCTGTCCCCTGTTCTCTGTTCTCTGACTTCTGCTTCTTCACGCTTCTGCCTCAACTTCTTCGGCGTCCTGTCTCTCGACGGGCGCATGTTCTGCCGCGGCCTCTTGCGAAGTCTCTGCGGTAGGTGGGTGTACTGCTGCAGCTTCCTGCTCGTCTTGCTCAGGAGCTCGTCCTTCGTTCTCATCAGCCTCTTCAGCGGCTTGCGCAAACAAATCGCCGCTTTCCGGCACCGGAGCTCGCTCTTCTTCGCTCTCGTCCGGTTCGCTCAACTCCATCGCCGCCATCTTCTCGAACTCCTCCATCGAAGGCAGTTCGTTCACATCTTTCAACCCAAAGCGCAGCAGAAACTCCTTGGTCGTCTTGTACAGCATGGGACGCCCGATCACCTGCTTGCGCCCCGCCGTCGTGATCAGCTTGCGGCTCATCAATGAACCCAGCACGCCCGACGAATCCACCCCGCGAATCTCCCCCACCTCAGGCGCCGTCACCGGCTGTTTGTACGCAATCACAGCCAGTGTTTCGAGCGCCGGCAGCGACAGCTTCATCGGCGGCTTCAAGCTCTTCACAAACGACCGCACCGCGTCGTGAATCTCCGGCTTGGTTCCCATGCGAAATCCACCCGCAATCTCGCGGATCTCGATCCCCCGTCCCTCGCTGGCATATTCCGCAATCAGCTCATCCAGGATGCCGCGCAGAATCTCCTTCACTTCGCGATCCCGCTTGCGCTCGGCCCGCTTCGCTTCCAGCTCCGCGTCAAGAGCCGGCTCTCCGGCTTTTTCCGCCTCAACCGCGCCGGCAACCTCCGGCGTTTCCTGGGCGCTCGCAGCTTCCGCATCGACGACCGGGTAGGCCGGGGATTCATCCCCGGCAACCGCGCCAGCATTTTGCGCAGGGGTTTCAACCCCTGAGGTGAGCTCCTGCTCGGCCACTCGCGACCCCGCCGAAGGAGCCATTCCGTCCACCACGTCGAGCAGTTCCACCAGCTCCCGCGAAGAATCCGACAACTCGACCGCCGGATACTGCCCTCCGGCCGCGTCAACGCCCTCGGCTGCACGCGCCGCCGCCAGCGCCGCCTCCCGCTCCGCCTTCCAGGCCAGCGCATCTTCCGCAAACAACGAGGCGAACTGCGCGAGCGTAACCGGCTCCTCGGCAGCATAAATCACAGCTTCCAGCTTGGCTTTCAGACTCATTCGTGAAAAACAGCTCCTTAAGCATGGTACTGGAATAGCAGTTACCATGCCGCCGGGCGTGCTCTCAAATCCGAATTCGGTCGGAATCGTCGCTCCGCCTCGGAAGGATCGTCGTCTGCCTGAAAATGCCTACGGCTCCGCGTAATACCCGGCCGTCGTGTTGACCTTCAGTTCCGGCTCATCCACCGTCACCTTCAGCGCGTGGTACGAAAAGGCTTTCTCGTCGGCTGGCGGATTGAACGTGACCGTGTAATACGCTCCCAGCTCCTGCACGCAGGCGTTCAGCTGATCCGCCGGCCGGCTGCGGTTTCCGCCGTCCAGCGTGCGCCCGCCACTGTGGACTGCAAAAACCTGCACCGCGAGGTTTGCCGCACTCGCATCCTTCGCCGACTTGACCGGCTTCAGCACATCCGCGACGCGAAACTCGATCCCGCCGCCCGCGCTGCACACCAACATTCGCGCCTCCCGTATCTTGTTCGTCAGCGAAGCAATCACGCTGAAATTCATCTCCTGGCTATGCGAATTGAAGTTGGCGTCCTGAGCTCGCAGTACCGGCCATCCCGGTCCGATCCACACCAGCAGCTTGCGCCCCGGAACCGGCACCTCCCGCGACACAATCATCGACAGCGCCTTGGCGGAAATCTGGTAGCGCTCCACCAGCGCTTCCCCGCCAGCCGCCGAATGGATCCTGTGCACCGGCGGCTGGACCGCATGCACCGCCTCCGCCAGCGCATTGCCGTCCAGGGACGTCTTGCCCACCATCTGCAGCCCCGTATCGGTGAACAGCAGCACCGTCATCGGCTGCGTCAGGCGCCCGTCATTCTGTCGCAGAAACTTTTCGATTTCATCGCGCGTGAAAGGGGCGTCCTCCAGGCTCGAGTTCACTGTGTCCCAAATCAGGAAGACAGATCCCCGGGATTCCAGCGTCGGCGCCTTCCCATCCCGCGCATGAAACGACACCATCTTCTGTGCCTGGTTGTCATCGAACAGGTTGAAATCCTTTGCCTCAAGCCCCGCCATCGGATTCCCTGCGCCATCCGTGACGACCACATCCAGCCGCATGCGTCCTTCCACCACAGAACCAGCGTTGCCCTCAGTCGCGGGCAGAGGTCGCGGCTTCAAAGTCGGATCGCCGGGTGCTGTCTGACCAGCAGGCGCTGGCGGCGCGGCAGTCTGCGCCGTCACCATTCCGTTTCCCAGCAGAACACCCGCAAAGGCCAAACAATAAAAGACTCGCTGACCCGCTAACCCCATGTGAATTCGTCCAGAAAGCGAATTTACGACCGGTAGCGAGTCTACTCCATCTTCCGTCGCGCAAAGAGAAAGGCGCCCTGAACCTCCGGGCGCCTTTCTTCCTGAGTCCAACGTCTAACCCGCGATCTGCCGGAACAGCCAGAACAGCCCGCCCGACAACAGCGCCGCCGCCGGCAGCGTAAACACCCACGCCATGGCAATTGACCGCAGCGTCGCCCACTGCAGGCCGCTGCCATTGGCCACCATGGTGCCCGCGATGCCCGAACTCAGCACGTGCGTGGTGCTGACCGGCAACCCGAACTGATCCGCCGCGATGATGGTGCACGCCGCAACTACCTCCGCCGCTGCCCCCTGCGCATAGGTCAGGTGATCCTTGCCGATCTTTTCGCCCACCGTCACCACGATCCGCTTCCAACCCACCATGGTGCCCATACCCAGCGCCAGGGCGACCGCAATCTTCACCCACAACGGAATGAACTTGGTCGCCGTATCCAGCTTGCCCTGGTAGTTGCCCAGGATTTTGTTCTCTCCATCGGTGAACGAAGGAAATCCTGCCGTGCCCTTCTTTTTCTTGAGAATGTTCAGCGCCGCGCTGGTCACGTACATGTCATTCCGCACGTTGCTCTGTTCCCCAGCCGGAACCGCCTTCAGCTCCTTGTAGAGGCCTACTTCATGGCTCACATCCCCGACCAGCTCGCGCAATGCCACCATGGTGGTGGGCGTGAACTTCTTGCTCTGGATGAAGTCCGTAACATCCTGGCGCGGGTCGCTCATGTTCGCATTGGCTTCCACGTGGCTGTTCAGGATGCCTTGCACCTGCTCGGATACCGCGACAAAGTTGATCACGTCACCCGGTCCCATGGCATGGTTCAACGCGTACGCCGTCGGCACCGTTCCGATCAGGATGAGCATGATCAACCCCATTCCCTTCTGCCCGTCATTCGATCCGTGCCCGAAGCTCACACCCGTGCAGGTCAGCACCAGCAGCGCGCGAATCAGGAACGGCGGCGGCTCTTCCCCCTTCGGCGCTTTGAACAGAGCCGGATACTTGATCGTTGCCTTGGCCAGCAGCATCAACAGCAGTGCCGCCACAAATCCCACCACCGGCGAGATCAGCAGCACCCGGAACACCTTCGTGACCTGGTCCCACTCCACGCCCGCCGTGCCGCTGTTGCCCTGCATCAGCTGGTTGGCGATGCCCACGCCGATAATCGAGCCCACCATGGTGTGCGAGCTCGACGCCGGCAACCCCAGCGCCCAGGTGCTCAGATTCCAGAGGATGGCCGCAATCAGCAGCGCGAACACCATCGCAAATCCCGCACCGGAGCTCACCTTCAGAATCAGCTCTACCGGCAGCAGCGTGATTACCGAATACGCCACAGCCCCGGTCGAAGTCAGCACGCCGATGAGATTCCAGCAGCCCGACCAGACCACCGCCACATGCGGCTCCAGCGAATGGGTATAAATCACCGTCGCCACCGCATTCGCCGTGTCGTGAAACCCGTTGACAAACTCAAACCCCAGCGCAATCAGCAGCGCCGTTGCCAGCAATACGTATGGCCACACGCTGGCCAGAACCACGTGACCCATGTCGTGCGCAATGCTGAATCCGCAGTACGCCAGCCCACCCAGCAGAACTGCTGCAAACGCCAAACCACCCAGCAGACCCGGGCCCTTTTTCATCTTCTGATCGAGCAGAGACGTCCCTGCCGTCGGAGTTGCTACAGTTGCCATCCTTCATAACCCCCAAGTGTCGACACGACAATCGAAAGTTACAGGCGCATGATTTCCCCTGGATGAATTTCAGGTCATCTTCATTGTGAATATTCGATGAATGAAGGCGTCGCGCCAAAAATGCCGGGGCCGGCAACAACTTAGGAATCCGCAAGCTTGCGCAACGTGCGCCCGTACTGCTTCATGATTCGCCTCGCCACTTCCATCTGTCTCGCGTATTCAGCATCGTCCCGCGGAAGATGCTCCAACTCGTCCGGGAGAAGTTCTCTGCGTTCTTCCTGCGATACGTCCTTATCGTTCATCGCAAAGCTCGAATGCCGAAGATTTTCATAAAGTTCGAATGCATTGGTTTTCTTTCTGTCATTCCCAAAAAGGGAATCTGCTGTTGCATTTTCTATCGAATATCGTCAACCTTGGTCGAACCTTCAGTTCCAGTCGTCCTGCGCCCGCGCGGCCTGTTCATTGATGACCGTTTCAAACTCGGTGTTCTTCTTGATGAAGATCTCCGAAAAATTCCGGTCCTGGTGCAGCAGAATCGCCTGCAGCCGTACCAGTTCCAGCAGCGCCAGGAACATCGCGACCAGCGCCTTCTGCGACCGCGTATTGCCCAGGAGTCTCCTGAGCGAAATCGGCTTGTCTTCGAGCACCATGCGCCGGCCAAGGTATTGAATCATCTGCCCCACCGTGACCGAATCCTCCTGCATGTTCAGAACAGGCCGCTTCCGCGCTCGCTCCAGGATGTCGCGGAAGACGCGCACCAAATCCACCGTGTCGGCGGCGATATCGGCATCCGCCTCGGCGTCGTCCTTGAATTCCTTCATCCCCGGATTGGTCCACGAAGCGGCTTCCAGCATCTGCTTCTGTTGCAGCATCTGCGCCGCATTCTTGAACCTTTCATGCTCCAGCAGCCGCTCCACCAGCTCCCGCCGCGGATCGTCCGCCTGGTCATCCGGCCCCGCCGGAGCCCGCGGCAGCAGCATCTTGCTCTTGATGTGAATCAGCAGCGAAGCCATGTAGATGAATTCCCCAGCCACATCTACATCGGTCGACTTCAGCTTCTCCACATAGCCCAGAAACTGCGCCGTAATCCGCGCAATCGGAATGTCATAAATATCGATATCCTGCTTGCGAATCAGGTCCAGCAGCAAATCCATCGGCCCGTCATACACCTGCCCCACCGTCACCGAAAAGGGAAACTGCTGCACCTCTTCTTCCTGCTTTTTCTTCGCCGCAGCCTTATCCGCCTTTTCCTTCTCCACCGCAAACGGATCGAACCTCGGCGCAGCCACCGGCGGCGGCGTCAACACCAGCACCGGCCCCGGCTGTTGAGATGTGGGAGTTTCCACCTCGGCCTTGGCCTCTTCTACGTCGTTGACCGTGTTTTCACCATCCATCGTCATAGCCCGTCAACTGCCCCACTTGAACGCACGGTCAGCTGCATGGCCTCGTTGACCTGGGCCATCGTCTCATCGGCTCGTTGCGCAGCACGCACACTTCCCGCCTTCAGAATTTCCAGCGCTTGGCTCGCCGTGTATCCCGCCCGCCGCTCTTGAATCGGCCCAAGAATCTGCACCAGCGAATCGGCCGCCCACCCCTTGCACTGAATGCACCCAATCCCCGCCGAACGGCAGCCCTCGTACACCTCGACGAGCTTCTCTGCTGAAGAAAAGACCTTGTGCAGATCGCCCACCGGGCACTTATCCGGGTCGCCAGGATCCGTCCTGCGAATTCGCGCCGGATCGGTCACCATGGTCTTCAGCTTGGCCCGCACCACCGCTTCCGGGTCAGTCAGCTGGATGGCATTGTCGTAGCTCTTCGACATCTTCCGCCCATCCGTCCCCGGCAGCTTGGGCGAAGGCGTCAGCAAAACCTTCGGCTCGGGCAGCACTTCTCTCGGTCCGTCCGGGCCATCCAGCTTGTAAAAGTGGTTGAACCGCCGCGCAATCTCCCGCGTCAGCTCCACGTGAACCACCTGGTCCTGTCCCACCGGCACAAACTGAGGCTGATAGAGCAGAATGTCCGCCGCCTGCAACAGCGGATACCCCAGGAACCCATACGTCGACAGATCTTTGCCGACGATGTTCTCCTGCTGCTCCTTATATGTCGGAACCCGCTCCAGCCAGCTCACCGGCGTGATCATGCTGAACAGCAGAAACAATTCCGCATGCCTGAGAACCTTGCTCTGCAGAAACAGGACGCACTTCTCCGGATCAAGCCCCGCTCCCAGCCAGTCCAGCGCAACTTCCTCGACATTCCCCGCGACCTGCGAAGTGTCCGCATAATCCGTCGTCAGCGCATGCCAGTCCGCCACAAAGAAATAGCACTCGTAATCATCCTGCAGCTTGACCCAGTTGGCCAGCGCCCCCATGTAGTTGCCAAGATGCAGCTTCCCAGTCGGACGCATCCCGCTCAATACGCGCGGGCGGCTATGGATTTGAATTGGATTGTCGTGGCTCAGGGCAGGCTTCCGGGGAGAGATGTCTCCCTGCTATTGTACCGGCCCGAATGCCGGCCCTCCTTCTTCCGCGACGGACGATTCCCCGCCGAAATCGCCCGCTACCCGTCTACAATGGCTCCCAGCCCGCCATGCCCGATCCCACCCCCACTACCGCCCAGCCCGACGACCCGATCCTCGCGCGCCTCAACGACCAGCTCACCTGGTACAGCGCCAAAAGCCGCGCCGCTCGCCGCACCTTCAAGCGCATCAAGATCACGGAAATTATCGGCGCCGCGTTGATCCCCGCGCTTTCCGGACACTCCTGGCCCCGCTTCCCCAGCCTGCTTGCCTACATCATCGGAGCCCTCGGCGTCCTCATCACCATCCTCGAAGGCCTGCTCCACCTCAACCAGTATCAGGAAAACTGGAGCAGCTACCGCAACACCGCCGAGTCGCTCAAACACGAAAAATTCCTTTTCCTCGCCAAAGCCGGCCCCTACGCCACCGCCGCCGACCCACGCGCCGCCCTCGCCGAGCGCGTCGAAGCCCTCATCTCCCAGGAAAACACCCAGTGGGTCGCCACCCTGCAAAAAAGCGCCCAGACCAAAACCACCTAGCCGCTCCTCCCACCCGCATCCCTGTCATCTCGAGCGAGCACACCGAGTCGAAGGATCTGCGATTGTTCTTTCGCCTCAGTGCAAACGAAAAAACAGCGCCGTCACCCTGAGCGCCGCGAGTCGAAGGAGCCGCGGTTCTTCTTGCCTTTCTTTCTGTCATTCACGTCAGGGGAATCTGCTTCTTGCTTTACCGCTCCGCAATCCCCCTTCATGC
>CAILBQ010000257.1 GCA_903832475.1 uncultured Acidobacteriota bacterium
CGGCGCCGCCGACTTCGACGAGGGAGTCCTGGCCGGCGAGCGGGGGCAGGGCTTCTTCCCCCTCGGGCGCCTGAACTTCGCCGGCATAGCTGATCTGCGCCCAGTCGCCGTCGACCAGGGGACGGTCTTCATCGACCGGCTCGACCGTGGCGCGGGATTCGCGGAGCTGCTTGAGCTCGTTCTGGAACTCTTCTTCGGTGGCTTCGACGGTCGGCTTGGGGACGGTCACGTCCTGATAGCCGTCGAGCGAGAAGGGCGGGACGATTTCGAACACGGCGGCGCCGTCGAGTGCCTTGCCTTCTTCGAGAACGAGGTTGGTGAGCTGCGGCTGGGAGATGGGTGTGATGCCGGCGGCGGCGATGGCGGCCTGGAAGCGTTCGGGAAGGAGGGACTCGACGACGTCTTTGCGAATCTGCTCGGCGAAGCGCCGCTTGACCACGCTCTCAGGCACTTTGCCGGCGCGGAAGCCGGGGATGCGGGCGTGCTTCTTGTATTCCTTGAGGACGCGGGCGAAAGCTTTGTCTACTTCCTCGACGGGAGCTTCGATTTTTACTTCGCGGACGCAATCTGGATTCAGGACGGGGCCGCCGTGGGTGTGGCCTTCGTGATCGTGACCGTCGTGGTCGTGATCGTGGCCGGCATGGTCGTGGCCCTCGTGATCGTGTGAGGTTTCGAGTTCGCCTTCCTGGATTTGGAGGGAGGTGGAGGCTTCAGGATTGGGTGCGTTTTCGATTGTTTCTGCGGGGCTCAATGGTATGCCTTCCAAAAGCTTGCGCCTCAGAGCCCGCCAAAAGCCTTGGGGCGGAAAACCTCAAACGATTGAAAAAGCCGATTCTTAGTCGGAGTGGCCTTTTGCAAATCAGAGTGGCTTCCGCAAAGCGATGGCTGCGGGCTACGGACGTTCTCTTCAAGGATAAGAGGGTTGGCGAGGGCGGTCAAACCGGGGCGGGGCCGGAACGACGGGATGGGACGCAAAGCCGGGTCATTCTTCTTCAGGGAGGGCCTTGCGGACGTAGCGGACGAAGCGGGGATGGGCGGCGCCGCACTGGCGATAATTTTCGCGCGCCTCGCGTAAGCTCAACTCTCCGTTGACGGTAGCGCGGATATCGGCGTCATCGTCAGAGTCCTGGCCATCGTCTTCCCACCAGCAGACAGGGCAGAGTTCCATGGTGTCTGGGGCGGAAAGCGTCTGGGCTCCACAGCAGGGGCAGCGAAAGGCTGGTTGAGTCATTCCATGGAGAAAGACGCAGGGCAGGACCGGCAAGTCTACGCAGGGAGGGATTGGAATTCAGGAAAGGCAGCGGAGCTTTGCTGAAACATTGACGCTGTTTCGGCAAAGCTCCGCTGTGTCTCGGTCAGGCTATTTGTCCTTGGGCACGAACACCTTGAGACGGACGTGCCAGGTGGTGCTCTTTCCGGGAGCCAGGGTAACCATCTCTGTGTCCATGTTGCCCCACTCCTTGCCGAAGGGGTCGGCGAAGTTGAACTGGTGTTCTACGGCAATGAAATTCTTGGCCGGTGGCGCGTAGACCTGGATGGTCTTGATGTTGGGGGTCAGGCCTTCGATCTTGACTCCGTAATGGGCGGCCGGGTCGGTGATGACCACGGTGGGCGAGCCGCCGGTCCAGGTGAGATGGCTGAAGTTGTCGTCGAGGAACTGGCCGCCGAGAGCCTTGCCTTCCGGAGCCTGGAAGTCGTAGGGGGTTCCGGCGACGGGCAAGATCTTGCCGGTGGGGAAGACGTTGTCGTAGTTGTCGACTTCGGCCATCGACGATCCAGGGACGTGCAGGCGCACCTGCTTGCGGTCGCCGCTGGGCAGGTTGAAGTAGGGGTGCCATGCGATGGCGACGGGCTCAGCTTCGTTGCCGACGTTGTGGGCGACGATCGAGGCGTCGACGCTTTCCGCGGTCAGGGTGACGGTGATGACCAGGTCGGTTTTGGAGAGCCAGTGGCCGTTGAAGTTGCCGCCGTGGATGACGCCGGTTGCGGTGCTGCCGGTGGCGGTCTTGGTGACCTTGAAGTCTTCGACCGGGGTTTTCAGGATCAAGCCGTGCATGGCGTGGCGCTCGGCTCCGGGCTGGGTGCCGATGTTGTTGGCGGGCAGGGTGATGGTTTTGCCGTGCCACTCGGTGGTCAGGGTTTTGCCGTCGGCGGAGAGCTTGCCACGAATGCGGTTGGGATAAGGAAAGAGGAAGGCCGCGCCGAGACGATAGGCTAGGTCGCCATTCGGAGTATCTTTCTCGTTCAGCATTTTGGCGGAGTCTTCGAGGCCGCCGAATGGCTCGGCGAGCACGTTGACCTCGCCCTTGCCGGGGAAGTAAGCGGTGATCTGCTGCAATTCCATGGCGCGGCCGGGAAAGAGGGTGATGCTGGTGAATTCCGGCTTGGTGGCGTTGGGCGTGGGCTTGCGGCTCATGGTGACTGCAGCGACTCCGTTGACTTCAGGAGCGGCTTTGTCTTGTGCCTGGGCGGGAGGGATGCTGGCGGTCATGGAGAGTCCTGCGAGCGCGAGAGCGGCGATGGAGGCGGTGAAGGAGGTAAAGACAAGCTTCATGGATGTGTCCCCTGAACGGCGTGTGGTGATTGGATGCGAGGTGCTGTACTCATGCCAGGTTGAAGTAATCGTTTCCTTCCCGGCTTGCGGCAGGACGAGAATCAGCTCGCCCTGAGATGTTTTTCAAAACGGACTCATTCTACGACAGGATGGGCGCGTTCCGCTTGGCGACTTAGGACACGCGGCGTGACGCCTACAATGATGGAGTGTGTGCCGCGGCCAATCTCGATGTCTTGAACGCGCAGATCGTGGCCTGTGAGGCGTGCCCGCGGCTGCGGGAATATTGTGCGGGGATTGCGCGGGACCGGAAAAAGCAGTGGCGGGACTGGAGCTACTGGGGCCGGCCTGTCCCCACCTTCGGCGATCACCGGGCGCGGGTGCTGGTGTTTGGACTGGCCCCGGGCGCGCATGGCTCCAATCGGACGGGCAGGCCGTTTACCGGGGATGGATCAGGGAATTTCATGTTTCCCGTGCTGTATGAGGCAGGGTTTGCTTCGCAGCCGCAATCGATCAGCCGTGATGACGGCCTGCGGCTTGATGACATGATCATCAGCGCGGCCTTGCGCTGTGCGCCGCCAGGGAACAAGCCGCTCCTAGAAGAGCTGCGCAACTGCGCCCACTGGCTGGACGAGGAAGTGGCCTTGCTGCCGCGGCTCAAGGTGGTGGTGTGCCTGGGCAAGATTGGATTCGATGCGTTTGTGGCGCACCTGGTGCGGACAGGGGTGGTGGCATCGCGGGCCGGAATCGAGTTTCGGCATGGAGCGGAGTACGAGCTGCCCAACGGAATGTGGCTGCTCGCGACGTATCATCCGTCGCTGCAGAACACCAATACCGGGAAGCTGACCAGGGAGATGTTTTTCAAGATTTTTGCGCGGGCGCGGGCATTGCTGGAGGATTGAGAAACCTGGCCGCAACTCGGTGAAAGAAGTTGCGGCCGGATTTGTCTAGTGGGCAGGCTGAGGAGCGGCTTGCGCGGCGATCTGGTCAAGTTTCGTGAGGATCTCGGCGGGAAGCTTGAGGTTTGCAGCCTGCAGGTTTTCGCGAAGGTGCTGCGACGACGATGTGCCCGGTATGAGCAGGATGTTGGGCGAGCGATGGAGAAGCCATGCCAGGGCAACCTGCATAGGCGTGACGTTCAGCGTCGCGGCTACTTCATCGAGATGCGAAGACTGCAGCGGGCTGAAACCGCCGAGAGGGAAGAAGGGCACGTAGGGGATCCCCTGCTTGGCAAGGTCATCGATGAAGACGTCGTCCCTGCGTTGAGCCACGTTGTAGAAGTTCTGGATGCAGACGATGTCGGTGATCCTTTGCGCTTCTGCAAGCTGCTTGGGGCTGACGTTGCTCAGGCCGAGATGGCGGATCAGGCCTTGCTGTTTGAGTTCGGCGAGGGCGGTCAGCGGTGCTTCGATGGATCGGTCGGTGGGGCCTTCGAGGCCGCCGACGCGCAGGTTCACGATATCCATCGCATCGACACCGAGATTGCGGAGGTTGTCGTGGAGGCCGGCAGTCAGATCTTCTTTGGAGAGAGCGGGATTCCAGGACTTATCTTCGCCGCGGCATGCGCCGAGTTTTGAGACGATGACGAGATTGTTGGGGTATGGGTGAAGCGCCTCCCTGATGATCTGGTTGGTGACGTGAGGGCCGTAGAAGTCGCTGGTGTCGATGTGGTCGACGCCGGCGTCGATGGCTTCGCGGAGGACGGCGATTGCGGCGGTGCGGTCGCGGGGCGGGCCGTAGACGCCCGGGCCGGCAAGTTGCATGGCGCCGTAGCCCATGCGGTGAACGGTGAGCGAAGTGCCGGGGAAAGTGAACGTACCGCCAAGATTATCTTGAACTGCCATGCTGTAACTCCTGAAAATCGGTGGTTGATTGCGTGTTCCTGTGATTAGATGAAGAAAGCTTCAGGTTCGGAGTTCGCATTTGCGAAAGGTTTCCCAAACTGTGTTTGAGCCGCGCCGTTTGCCGGTGCAGGCGCGATCGGCGGCGAGTGTCGAAGCTATTTTAGAGGCGACAGTTCAGGTTTTGTTGCAACTGGGCAAAGAACGATTGACAACGACCCATGTCGCAGCGCGCGCGGGCGTCTCGGTGGGGACGCTGTACCAGTATTTTCCAAATAAGAGCGCACTGTTGCAGGCTGCGCTCAAGCGGCACCTGCTGCAGGTGGCCGAAGCAGTCGAGATCGTGTGCCGGGAGCAGGAAGGCGGCTCGCTGCGAACCATGGTGACGGCGCTGGTGACCGCATTTCTTCAGGCCAAGCTGAAAGACATCAAGGCAAGCATGGCCATGTACGCGGTGAGCTCCGACGTGGATGGGACGAAGATTGTGCAACAGATGAGCCTTCGCATCAACAAGGCGGTGGTGCGCCTGCTGACCAGCTCGAGTGAGCCGATCGCGGGAGATCCACAGTTGGTGGCCTCGGTGCTGCAGGGAATGCTGGCGGGAGTGAGCCGCAGGATATTGGAGTCCGGCATTCCGGCGACGCGCATCGCGGAGTCGGGCCAGGAGTTGATCTATGCGGCGTGCGCGTATATCGAAGATTGCCGGATCCGCGCTTTCAAGAGAGATGTGCCAGCTTGACGGCGAGGCAAAAGGATCGGAGCAGACGCATGTTTGTGCTTTGGGCCATGCTTGCGGTCTACGCCGCAGGGCGAGTTTTGCAGCAGTATCCGGATCGCATCCCCCTGCTGTGGATTGTTGCCTTGCAGGTGGTGCCTCCGGGCTTGTTTGCGCTGATTCATGGGAGCATGCGCTATGGCGTGCGGGGCATGGCGGTGTTTACGGGCTGTTGCCTGGGTGTGGGAGCGATCAGCGAAAGCCTGAGCCTGCGTACGGGGTTCCCCTTCGGCCATTACTTCTTCACCGGCGTGATGGGGCCCAAGGTGATGCAGCTGCCGGTATTGCTGGTGCTGGCGTATCTCGGCATTGGGTACTGCTCGTGGGTGC
>CAILBQ010000258.1 GCA_903832475.1 uncultured Acidobacteriota bacterium
AGCAAGGCTACGACTCCCTATTTCCAACTGCAGGCTGAACCCGTCGGCAACAACACATCCACGCCCAGCGCCTCCTTCAATTTTCTGTATGACAACGGCTCAACTCTCGCCGAAACCGGCCTGTCTATCAGCTCAGCCGGCATCCTGCATTTTGCTCCGGGTCAGACCTTCCCCATTACAGGGAGCGGAACCATCACCGGCGTCAAGGCAGGCACGGGCCTCACCGGAGGCGGTACAAGCGGGTCCGTCACACTGAACCTCGACACCACCAAAATTCCTCAACTCGCAGTGAGCAATAACTTCACTGGGACCCAGACGATCACCAACGGCATACTCAATCTCTCGCCGACCACAGGCTCGCAGTTAGGAGCGATTTATATTGGCGGCGTGCCCTTTCTGCATGGATACTCGGGCGGCCACAAGAACGTGTTCGTCGGCGGCGCGGGCAATTTCTCCACTACGGGAAGCTTCAATGCCGCTGTCGGGTACCAGGCCCTGTTCAGCCAGAGCAGCGGCTATGGCAACACTGCGGTTGGAGATGTCGCGCTGTACGCCAATACCACCGGGTACAACAACACGGCTTTGGGCAACTCGGCCCTCTTCTCGAATACTGCAGGCACCTTCAATACCGCCGTTGGCGCTTCCAGCGGCCCGGCACTGGGCAGCTTAGGTCTCACCAATACGACCGCCATCGGAGCCGGCGCCACCGTCAGCCAGAGCAACTCACTGGTCCTTGGCCAGACCACGGCTTCCAAGCCTGGCACGACCTTTGTCAACGCAGGGGTCGGCACCTCGGCGCCGAGGTCAATCTTTGAGATTGCACAGGCTGTGACCGGCGGCCTTGGTCCGGTCTTCTCGCTGACAAACCCCGCCGGACAGTCCGGCGCCGCAGCCGCCATCGACTTCAATACCTCTACGCCGGTGAATGGATCCGAGTACATTCCGAACGCCGAGATACGTGCCATCGATGCAGGTGGATACACCGACAATCTCTTATTCTTCTCCAATCAACAGGGCGCCATCAATAAGGGATACCAGCTCAACATGGAGATTGGCGCCAACGGCCAGGTGGGGATCGGCACCAGCGTTCCCGCGGATGAGGCACAGCTCGTGGTCTCCCAGAATGAAAACAACATCGGCGCCATCCAGGCTTACGCACAGACCATCCAGTCCGGCGCCTACGCTGGGTATGGCGGGAATGCAATCAAAGGGAGAGGGGGCGACTCGACCGGCAATGGTTGGGCCGGTGCGGGTGCCGAATTCACCGGCGGCAGCAACTTTGAGAACGGCCAAGCCGGGGATGGGATCGACGCTGCAGCCGGAATTGGGGGTAGCCGATACGGGTATGGCGGCTATTTCTCTGGAGACGTCTTCGTTTACGGCACCATCCAATCTTCGAACGACTTTTCGAGCCCCATCAACCCGGCTATCGCAGGTACTACTATCGACCATCCGCTCGATCCAGCGAACAAGTATTTGACCCTGGCCTCGGTTGAATCACCAGAACTGACCAGCGTGATCTCCGGCAATGTCACAACCGATGAGTTAGGTGTGGCAGTCGTCAAATTGCCGGCGTGGTTCGACGCCATGCATACTGATTTCCGATACCAGCTAACCGTCGTCGGAGGGCGCTTCGTCCAGGCCATCGTCTCTAAGGAAATCGATAACCACCAGTTCAGCATCAGCACTAACGCCACGCATGTGAAGGTCTCTTGGCAGGTCACCGCCGTGCGTCAGGATGCTTATGCCAAGGCGCATCCCCTGATCGTGGAAGAGCAAAAAGACGCAAACGAGCAAGGCTTCTATAAGCATCCTGAACTCTATGGTCTGCCTGAAGAGAAGCAAGTGGCATGGGCGCACCATGGGGCCTCCATGAAGAGGATGAAAGAACGTCGGCTTGCCGAACAGGCCGAATTTGCCAAGGGTGCGCATCATGGCAAACCCAACGTCCACGGGATTACAGCCCTGGCGGCACCTGCTGCTCCAAACCTTCCTTAGACACGGGACGGCTGTTGTGGGCTGTCTTCCCGCTGTCGAAGCGGGGAGGAGGCAATAGCAGTCAACTGCACGCTGCTGCGGCCATTGGAACTTTGCCCGAACTCTAGCGGGAGTCGTTTGTCAGTGACAGATCAGGTCCGGGCTGACGCACAAGCGGGAGCCGACGGATTGAATTCCTTCGCGCAGCTATATTGTACCCAGCGCCCAATTTGGCATGGAGGCCAATTCCTAATTGCCGAATGCTTCAGATTCCTATTACGTCGGTGACGTCGAAGAGTAGACCATTCAGCGAGCCAGCAGTTCGTCTGAAAAGGAAAATAGACGCCGGCCAGATCAATGCTTATGCGTCTTTGCTCTTCAAACTTATTAACGGTCACATGACCTAGCCGCTTGAACAAGAAAAAGCAAGTTGAGAGGACCATCGTCAGCACTTGAGCCACATGGAAGCGCGCTTGCCAAATCGAACAATGACTCTTGGCTAGACTTTTGACTGCATGCTATTCGACTGATCGACGGCGATTGACGCTTCCACAACCTGATAATGCCTCACCGCGCTCATCCGACGACACTCCCGACTCATAACTAGAATTTCAAAACAGGTTGAATGACGTGGGGAGATGGACGGGATCCCAGGCAAGCGGTATTAGAACGGTCAAAACGATACATATTGTTGTTTAAGGTTACCGGTAAGGTCTCATCACGTTGCAGCGATGGTGTTTGTCCGAGTCAGGTGAGTTTCAATTCATAGCGTGAAACATGCCTTACTGGCCGACGGGAAGCTACCGGAGAAAGAGTCCCAAATCCACGGATGACATGCGCTACCCGATTTACGTTCATGCAATACATAGCATGGCGTACGAAGCAACGTGGTCGATGCGCACAAGGAGGAGCAGCAATGAAGGGAACAATTGTCAAGTGCATGGAAGAACTGGTTATCAGGAAGTTTGGCGTGGGCAAATGGAAGGAGGCACTCAAGAATGCAGGGCTTCCGGAGACGAGAGCCTTTAGCACCATGGAAGATGTTTCCGAACCTGAGATTCTGGCGATCATGAAAGGCATTGCGAGCGCCGCGTCCCTTTCGATGGAGCAGGTAATGGAAGCATTTGGCGAGCACTGGTCCAGCGTATATGCGCCAGCCCTTTACGGAGTTTTTTATGACAAGGCGAAGAGCACGCGAGAGATGTTACTCAATCTTGACGGGATCCACGTGACGGTGACAAAGACAATGAAATCTGCTCGACCGCCGCGCTTCCGCTACGAGTGGAAGGGAGACAATGTACTGATCATGCATTATGAGTCCAGC
>CAILBQ010000259.1 GCA_903832475.1 uncultured Acidobacteriota bacterium
AGTAGTGGCGAACCGCGATGCTGATGCGCTCCAGGGTTTTTTCACCGATGCCGGGAATTTCTTCCAGCTGCTCGGGGGTCATGTCGGCCAGCGCTTCGACCGTCGTGATACCGGCGGTGACCAACTTCTGAATGACGGATTCGCCCAGCTCGGTAACAGCCTCGATCGGCGTCGACGGTCCATTGCCGAAGCCTGTCATCTGCTGCTCGACCTCCTGGCGCTTCTCTTCCTCGCTCTTGATGTCGATCTTCCAGCCCAGCAGCTTGGCCGCAAGACGGACATTCTGCCCCTTCTTGCCGATGGCCAGCGAAAGCTGGGTGTCGTCGACGATGACTTCAAGCTGCTTGTCCTGCAGGTCGACGATCGAGACGCGGCTAACCTTGGCCGGCTGCAGGGCCTTTTCGGCGAAGGTGGTGATTTCCTCGTTGTATTCAATGATGTCGATCTTTTCGCCGCGCAACTCGCGAATGATCGACTGCACGCGCATCCCCTTCATGCCCACGCAAGCGCCGACCGGGTCGACGTCCTTGTCGCGGGACATGACGGCGATCTTGGTGCGCTCGCCTGCCTCGCGGGCAATGGCGCGAATCACCACGGTGTTGTCGTAGATTTCCGGCACTTCCGACTGGAACAGGTTCGAAACCAGCTCCGGCGCGGCCCGCGACACGATGACCTGCGGTCCCTTGGCGGCGCGATCGACCTTCAGCAGCACCACCCGAATGCGCTCGCCAACCGAGAATTGCTCCAGACGCGACTGCTCGCGCTTGGGCATGCGGGCTTCCGCCTTGCCCAGGTCGATGATCATGTCCTGACCCTCGATGCGCTTGACGGTGGCCGAAAGCACTTCCTTTTCGCGATGGGCGTACTCGTTGAAAACCGTGTCGCGCTCGGCTTCGCGGACCTTCTGGAAAATGACCTGCTTGGCCAGTTGCGCGGCAATGCGCCCCAGCGGACGCGTGTCCCGGTACAGGCGGATTTCGCTGCCCGGCTCAAGCTCGGCGCCGGCGGCGATGGTTTGAGCTTCCTCCAGCGTGATCTGGTTGACGGGATCTTCAATCTCTTCCTCGTCGCCCATCACGGTCTTGTAGGAGTAGACGGTGATTTCGCCAGTCTCCTTATTCAGTTCTCCGCGCATGTTTTCCTGGGTCTTGTAATACTTGCGGGTCGCGAGGGCAATGGCCTCCTCGACGGCGGAGACAACGATGCCGGGGTCAATGCTCTTTTCGCGGCTCAGGGCCTCAATGCTTTGGTACAACGCGCTGGACATAGCTTGTGATTTCCTGCCTTTTCACTACAAAACTTGCTGGTGCAGTTGCCTCAAAAATGGCTGGCTAAAACTCGGGAACCAGCTGGGCCTTTTCAATGTTTCGGAAGGCGATTTCTACAGTACTGACGCCGGTTTTTCTGGACTTGCTGTTCTGCTTGGTCGCTGTCAGGTCCAGGATCAGACCATCTGCGTTGATGCTGGTGAGCCGTCCTTGCCAGTGACGGTTGTTGTTGATGGGCTCGGCTGTCTGGATCTTTACCAGCGAGCCTTGAAATCGTTCAAAATCATTTCGACTAGCGAGTTTCCGGTCCAGGCCGGGCGAACTTGCTTCGAGCACATATTCGCCGTCCGGAACCAGGTCTTCCACGTCCAGCAACACTCCGAAGTCGCGGCTGAATGCAGCGCAATCCTCGTGCGTCAGCCAGGAAAGCTGCTGCATGTCCAGCTCGCCTTTGATAAAGCGCTCGGGAACAGCGGCGATCAACTCCGCGGCGGCTTCCGGATCGGTCTCAGCGGCAGCGACCTGGGCGGCAACCTTGTCCAGCTGGGCCTTGCGGCCCTCGGCGTTCTTCTCCAGATAGACGCAGAGAGTGCGGCTTTTCGCTGACCCGGTGAACTCGACGTCCACCACTTCCAGTCCCAGCGAAGACGCCACGCGATCGGCGGCTTTCCGAATTTCGTCCAACTTCACTGCCATTGTCAACTTCCGGCCCGCGGTGTGGAGCGTGCCGCGGCCTCGTCTAGCGTTTGCGTGCGGTTACGAGCGTCCCTTGCAGGCTGTCTTGCTTGGACGCCCCGGTTCTTGAGCTGTTGCCGGCGAGGTGGTGGAGCGCATTCGCACCGGTGAAGCAATCAGGCGGCGAAAGTTTGCTCCAAAGAAAAAGTGGGCTGTGAGCCCACTCCTCTCTCCGCCAGCCGGCAGAATCACGGCAAACTTGGCGGACAAATTCGTCTGCTTCTATAGAATACGGCGAAACCGCCGGAAATTCAATGTGTGCGGTGATGGATCGGCATTCTTCGTCTTTGAACGGTCGAATGTTTTGCGAGGGCAATGGATCTGACGGCTCGAAACGTGAACCAAGTCAATCGCGGGTCGCACCCTGACAGAGCCTTTTCAACCCCCTCTAATCGGAAGTCCTGATTCCGCACGAAATTCCATTTGCGTACGTTTTCTCGCGCTGTGCACACGGTAGGTCTACGCTAAGTGTCGTCCGCGGCCAAGGTTTGTGGGCGCACAGGAAGGAGTAAGCCTTATGCGCGCAAGAGGTACGCAAATGCGCCATTTTCGGTTTATAACGCGCAATATCAACGACTTAGAATGAAAACCAATCATCCTACTCCCTCCCCCTCCAAAAGCGCTGGTTTCGGCCTGCGGGAGCTGCAAAATCGCTACGCAATCCACCGTCGCGATAACCGGATTCGCTGTTTTGCTCCGCTACAATAGGCAGAACCGCCCGGCGCCTGGAAGCAATGAAGCTGCCAGTCTGAAACTACGGGGATGCCGGCGCATCGGATAGACATGTTGAACACGCCTTTGCAAGAAGCTTTGACCTTTGATGATGTACTGCTGGTGCCCGCGCTCTCGGATGTTGTGCCCACCCAGGTAAGCACGCTCACCCAACTGACCAAAGACATCACGCTGAACACTCCGCTGATTTCGGCGGCTATGGACACGGTGACAGAGTCACGCATGGCCATCGCCATGGCGCAGCAGGGCGGCATCGGCATCGTGCACCGCAACCTGTCCATCGCCGAGCAGGCGGGCGAGATCGACAAGGTCAAGCGCTCCGAAAGCGGCATGATTGTCGATCCGGTCACCATCGAGCCGGACCAGCCGATCGCGGCGGCTCTGGAAGTGATGCGGCGTTACAAAATTTCCGGCGTGCCGGTGACGCGGGGCAAGCGGCTCGTCGGCATTCTCACCAATCGCGACCTGCGCTTTGAAACCCGCACCGACGTGCCCATCGATGAGGTTATGACCAAGGCCGACCTGATCACGGTCCCGGTCGGCACCACGCTCGAAGAAGCCGAACTGATCCTTCACAAGCATCGCGTCGAGAAGCTGCTGGTGGTGGACGACCAATACCAGCTCAAGGGCCTGATCACGGTCAAAGACATTCAGAAGAAGCTTAAATATCCGAACGCTTCGAAGGATTCGAAGGGCCGGTTGCGCGTCGGCGGAGCGATTGGCGCGACGGGCGACTTCCTCGAGCGCGCGGCGGAGC
>CAILBQ010000260.1 GCA_903832475.1 uncultured Acidobacteriota bacterium
AAGCCCGAGTTCCCTGCCGTCGACGGAAACGGCACCGTCTTCGTCAACATTGAAGACAAGAACGAAATCGTGCGCCTCGACGCCGCAACGCACAAAGTCACCGCCACATGGCCGCTCGAGGGATGCGACTCTCCTTCCGGTCTCGCCATCGACACGATTGGCCATCGCTTGTTCTCTGTTTGCGATGGAAAAAAAATGATCGTCACCGACGCGGGCAGTGGAAGGAAACTTGCTGCCCCCGAAATCGGAGAGGGCCCAGACGCCGCCGCCTATGACCCCACACATCAACTCGCCTTCTCTTCGAATGGCGGAGGCACCCTCTCAGTTGTCGATGCCGCCAAGCCGGCGTATCCCACCATCCAAACACTATCGACCGCACGCGGTGCACGCACCATGGCCTTCGATTCATCCAATGGTCGCGTCTACGTCGTTACCGCTGATTTCGGTCCTCGGCCAGCAGCAACTGCGCAGGACCCTCATCCACGACCCTCAATCGCTCCCGGCTCTTTCCGAGTCCTGGTCGTCGGACGGAAATAGTGATGGAACAAGCCCTCCAAGTCGGTCGCAGATGCCCGGTTCTATCGGGCGTCTGCGGGCTCTTGCTCACCACAAGCCTTTGCGTCGCCGCACAGAAAACGTCCACCCCGCCTCAAACAACCACGGTTGCTTCGACTCTTGCCGAAATAACTCTGGATCAAGCCATCGCCCTGGCCAAGGCCAACGAACCATCTTTCGCGGCTGCGGTCGCAGCTAGCCGCGTAAGCGAACTGGATCGCTCGATCGCACGAGCCGCTCTACTTCCCACTATTACCTATCACAACCAGTTTCTTTACACGCAGGCGGCAGATGGAAGGACGACCTCCGGCAACGCCAGCGCCGGCTCGCTGGCCACATCTTCCCTGCCGCGCTTCATCGGCAACAATGCCGTGCACGAGTACACCAGTCAGGGCGTGGTCACCGAGACCATTGGCGTTGCCCAGACCACGGCAGCATCGCGCGCCGCGGCGGCCGCTGCCGTCGCATCAGCTGAAATGGAGATTGCTCGCCGCGGCTTGGTCGCCGCCGTGGTAGGCGTCTTCTACGGAACAACCACCGCGCAACATAAGTTGGAAATCGCTGAGCACGCTGCTCAGGAAGCAGCAGAATTTACGCACCTCACGGAACAACGTGAAACCGCGCGCGAGGCTGCGCATGCGGATGTGGTAAAAGCACAACTGCAACAGCAGCAAAGAGAGCGTGATGTCGCCGACGCCAGGCTGCAAGCCGACAAAACTCGACTGGAACTGGGCGTCCTGCTCTATCCCGATCCGCGCACTGCTTTCACCGTGGTGACACCGGCACTACCCCCTCCTCTTCCGAGCCGCGAAGACACTGTCGCAGCAGCTACCCATCTCAACCCTGAAATCAAAAGCGCCGAGAGTTCGCTGAAAGCTGGAAACCTCGACGTCACCGCCGCGCGAGCTGCCTATTTGCCCGACCTGGCCCTTGCCTTCAACTACGGCATCGACGCGGCTCAGTTCGCGGCGCGCGGCCCTGACGGCGTCCACAACCTTGGATACTCAGCCACAGCAACTCTAGATATCCCGGTCTGGGACTGGCTCTCCACGCAACATAAGATTCGCCAGTCTGAGATACTTCGAGATGCTTCCAAAGTCACATTGAACGCGGCACAACGAAGACTCATTGCACAGATCGAAGAGTCTTACGCTGAAGCTGCTACAGCGCAGAGTCAAATGGCCTCGCTCGACCTTAGCGTCAACACGGCGAAAGAAAGCCTGCGCCTGACTCGCCTCCGCTATTCCTCTGGAGAAGCTACCGTCCTCGAAGTAGTCGACGCGCAGAACTCATACACTTCGGCTCAATTAGCTCGCGAAGACGGAACCATTCGCTATCAGGCTGCCCTCGCCAATCTACAAATACTGACAGGATCGATATAACCATGGCGCGCCATATCAAGCTTCGTCCCTTTAGCCTTGCGATTTCCGCTCTGGCCTGCCTGGCTGGTATCAATGGTTGCAAGAAAGTCGAGGAGTCGCCGAAACCCCTCGTATATGTGCAAGCCGTCCACCCACAAAAGACATCGATCTCCGAGGAAATCGCTGCGGATGCTGTCCTCGCACCGTTAGCTCAAGCCGCTATCTCGCCTAAAGTTACTGCCCCCGTCAAAAAGTTCTACGTTCAACGAGGATCCAAAGTGAAAGCCGGCCAGTTGCTCGCGACTCTCGAAAACAAAGACCTCGAGGCTGCGGTCGTCGACAATCAAGGCGCTTACACCGCAGCTCAAGCCTCCTATCAGACAGCAACCCAGGCAACCGCTCCAGAGGAGTACACCAAGGCGCAGCTTGACATGGCGCAAGCCAAAGCCAACCTCGATCTGAATCAAACCATCGTAAACAGCCGGACGCAACTGTTCGCCCAGGGCGCAATCCCAGGCCGTGATCTCGACACCGCAAAGGCTACCCTCGTTCAATCGCAGGCCGCCTACGACATCGCGAAGCAGCATTTCGACGCCGTCGAAAAATTCGGCAGGAACGCGGCACTCCAAAGCGCACAGGGCCAACTCGAATCCGCGAAGGGTAAGTACCAGGCCGCCCAAGCGCAGCTTGGCTATACCGAAATCCGAAGCCCCATCGACGGTGTCGTCACAGACCGTCCACTGTTTGCCGGGGAAACAGCCTCCGCCGGCGCGCCCGTCATTACCGTGATGGATACGTCAGCCCTGCTGGCAAAGCTCCACATCAGCCAGATGGTCGCGCAGCACCTCACCGTTGGCTCTCCCGCCTTCGTTTCCGTGCCAGGCATGGATGATCCGGTTCCTGCGAAGATTGCGTTGATTAGTCCCGCTCTTGATCCGGGTAGTACAACCGTGGAAGTGTGGCTTCGCGTCAACAACGCCAAAGGTCTGTTCCGTGCCGGAACCGCCGTGCATGCAGTCATCACCGGAAAATCCGCCTCAGACGCGCTCACCATTCCACAAGAGGCGGTTCAAACAGCAACCGACGGAGTTACCACATCCGTCATGCTGATCGCCGCGGATGGCGCCGCCCACAAGCATCCCGTCACCCTCGGCATCCGCAACTCAAAGTTAGTCCAAATTACCGATGGAATTACATCCAATGACACCGTGATCACCACCGGCGCCTATGGATTGGATGACGGTACCAAAGTCAAGATTGGGGAACCTCCCGCCGAGGCAGGCGACAAAAAGGGCGATAAGTGAGCACCGTCACCTCACCGCTACCCACTGAGAAGAGTTACTGGTTAACCAGCCTCTCTAAGCCAATCTTCTTCTTCCTCGTCGTGCTCACCCTCGCCGGCGTATTTGCGGCCACGCAACTGCCCATCTCAGTTTTCCCGGATACCAATTTTCCAAGAGTGGTGATCGGCGTCGATAACGGAGTCATGCCCGTCGAGCAGATGCAGGTCACCATCACCAAACCCATCGAAGACGCTATCAACAGCGTCCCCGGCCTGCAGACAGTCCGCAGCACCACCAGTCGCGGCTCGGCGGAAATCAGCCTCTTCTTCGATTGGAATGTGGACATGTTCCGCACGCTCCAACTCACAGATGCTGCCTTGGCCAAGGTCCAGCAAACGCTGCCCAGCTCTGCCAGGATCACAACCAACCGTCTGACCTTCGCCACCTTCCCAATCCTCGGTTACGCTCTCACGTCGGACAAGGACGCGTCTGGTAAAGACGTCGTCTCGCCCACCCGTTTGTGGGAGATAGCTACATACGATCTCAAACCTTCCCTGAATCGGGTGGAAGGTGTAAGCACCATCGTCGTACAAGGCGGCCAGATCCCTGAGTTCCACATCATTCCTAACCTTGCCCGTCTTCAAGCCACCGGCGTAACACTTCTCGACATCGTGAATGCCGTTCAGGCCTCGAACATCATAGACTCGCCAGGTCTCTATGATGCCAATCATCAACTCATTCTGGCTCTCGTCGGTGCCCAGGCTCACGACCCCGATCAACTCGGCAATCTCGTCATCAAGACCACATCCAGCGGAACCGCTGTTCGCGTCGCCGATGTCGCTATGGTCGAGCCTTCCACCATGCCCATCTACACCATGGTGACAGCCAACGGCACACCGTCAGTGCTGCTCAATATCACCCGGCAGCCCTCCGGCAACACTGTCGCCGTAGCCAACGCAGTCGCTGCTGAAGTCTCAACACTGCAGTCGAAGATCCCAGCCGGCGCACATCTCGCCCCTTTCTACGATCAATCAGAACTGGTCCGCGAATCCATCGCCAGCGTGCGCGATGCTATTCTCATCGGGCTCGCTCTCGCATGCCTCATCCTTTTCCTGTTCCTGCGCGATTGGACTTCTTCTCTCATCGCCGGCCTTGTCATTCCCGTCACCGTTGCTGTGACCATCCTCTTCCTTTGGATGATTGGCCAATCCTTCAACCTGATGACGCTGGGTGGACTCGCCGCGGCCATCGGCCTTGTCATCGATGATGCCATCGTCGTGGTTGAAAACATCGTGGTCCATCGCAATCGTGGTGAATCCAGCGTGGACGCCGTCAAGAAGGCGCTTAACGAAATCTCCATCCCGCTCCTTGGCTCCACCATCACGCCCGTCGTCGTCTTCCTCCCGCTCATCGCAGTCACCGGCGTCACCGGAAGCTTCTTTCGCGCCCTCGCAGTCACCATGACGGCTGCCCTCCTCACCTCTCTGCTATTGGCCCTCACGTTTACACCCGCTCTCAGCATGGTGCTCTTGCGCAAACCCACTTCCAAGAGTCATCAAGACGAACACCACGAAGAGCACGGACGCATCATGAAGCGCGTCTTGCACATTCACGAGCGCGCTCTCTCCTGGATTCTTGTACGTCCTTTGACGCTGTCCTTGATATGCCTCGCCCTTGTCGTCGTAGGCTATTTCGCTTATAAAAGTCTTGGCTCTGATCTCCTTCCTGAGATGGATGAAGGTGCCTTCATCCTCGACTACACCATGCCCGCGGGCAGTTCGCTCACCGAAACAAATCGCATCCTTGAACACGTCGAGTCCATCCTTCAGCACACGCCTGAGGTCAGCATCACCTCACGCCGCACCGGCCTTCAGCTCGGTCTTGCCGCCGTAACGGAAGCAAACTACGGCGACTTTACCGTTCGCTTGAAGACAAAACGCTCCCGTGGCATTGATGAAGTCATGGAGGATGTTCGCCAGCAGCTCAAGACCACCGAGCCAGAACTCGATGTTGAGTTCACCCAGGTCTTGCAGGATATGATCGGCGACTTATCCAACTCTCCTGAGCCCATACAAATCAAGCTGTTTTCCAACGACGGCGACCTGCTCCATCAACTGGCTCCCCGCGTTCAAGCAGCCATCCAGACTATCCCCGGCGTCGTAGACACACAGAACGGTGTCGACAATACACTGAGCGGACCAGCCACCAATTTCCAGATTGATCCCGTCGTCGCAGGTCGCCTCGGCTTCACGCCTACCGAAATAGCCGAAGACGCCACTTCCATCATGGATGGACTTCCCACCAACGATCCCATGATCGTCAACGGTCGCCCCTACACCATCCGCGTGCGCCTTCCCGACGCCAGCCGCGCCTCGCTCGACGCCATTCAGAACACCGTCTTTAACTCCACCACAGGCCACACAGCAACGCTCGGCTCGCTCGCGGAAGTCACCCAACTGCCTCCGCAGAATGAAATTCGTCGCGAAAATCTTGAGCAGGTTGTGTTGGTGAGCGGACGCCTTGAAGGTTCAAATCTTGGTGATGCCATGATCAAGGTCAAGCAGGCTGTCGAGCGGCTCAATCTTCCCAAATCTGTCCGCGTTTCTTACGGCGGAACATATCAGGAGCAGCAAAAATCCTTTCGTGACCTAGCCAGGGTACTGGTCCTTGCACTGGCACTCGTATTCGGTGTGCTTCTCACGGAATTCCGAAACTTCTCAGCACCCATCGCCATTCTTTCCAGTTCCGTGCTTTCGATCGTCGGTGTTGTCACGGCTCTGTTGATCACCAACACCAATTTCAACGTCGCCAGCTTCATGGGATTGATCATGGTAATCGGTATCGTTGCCAAGAATGGCATCCTGCTTCTCGACGCCGATGAAAAATTCCGAACAAACACACTCGACGATCAGGATGCATCCGATCGCGGCGCTCTGGCCCGTCAAGCCATGCTGCACGCTGCCCAGCGACGCTTGCGGCCCATCGTCATGACGGCGATCGCCGCAATCTGCGGGATGCTCCCACTCGCATTCGCACTCGGCGCAGGATCTCAAATGCTGCAGCCGCTCGCCATAGCTGTCATCGGCGGTTTGTTGCTGTCGATCTTCCTCAGCCTGATCGTCACGCCGGTGATCTACTACAATCTCACCAGGAATCGCCCCGCGGCACCTTGAGTGACTTAGTCGGCGCCCAAAGATACAGCCGCCCGTGCATAGCGCGGCGCCGTCTGCATGAGATCTTCGATAGCATTCAGCGGCTGAATGCCTCCGCGAGCTCCGACTGCCGCACAATTCAGCGCAGCAGCAGCACACGCAAAATCTAATTGCCGCGCCAAAGGCCAGTTCTGAAGCAAGCCATAAATGAACCCCGCATGAAAGATATCGCCGGCTCCCGTCGTATCCACCACCGGGACGCGATAGGCAGCACTGTAATGAAAGCCCTCGCCATCCCACGCCAACACACCTTCCGGCCCCAGCGTGGCTGCCGACAACTTGCAACCATACCTTGACTGCATCGCTCGAAGCGCTCGCCCCAGGTTTGCCTCACCCGTCAGACGTGACGGAAAATCCCGGCTCACAATCAGGTAATCAACCCTCTCGATTAGCGCTTCCACTCCCGGGTAAAGCTCATCAAGATCAGCGATGACGGGAATCCCCGACTCCCGCGCCCAGGTTGCCGCCAGCGTCGCTGCAGCGGTGTCAAAGCCGTCCACGTGCAGCGCCCGCGCACCGACGATCCAGTCCCGCTCCAGTTCATCGGGACGAAGCGTAAGCTTCTCATCGCGCCGGCACAGCACCGTACGCTCTCCGTCCTCATCCACCAGAATTAGCGACTGCGCACTGACTCCTCCAGAGACTGTAACAATCTGTGTTTCTACACCGGCATCGGCAAAGGCCCGGAGATGCAACAGCGCAGCATGATCATCGCCCAGTTTGCCAACATACCGCGTCTTCGCACCCCACGCTTGACAAGCTACCACAGTAGTCGCCACCTGTCCGCCTGGCAGAACCGCGTGACTCGTGTACTCAACCTTTGCCCCACGCGCTGGATACGTGGCAAGCGGAATGACAGTATCCGTGGCATTCAGCCCTACCCCCACCAGATCCACCTTGCCCGCTTCGCCCATTCCTCCAATATAAATGGCAGGGAGAATTTCATGCGAATGCGAGTGGCGCAATGTCGCCTCTGACTCAACTCATTCAACTGGATAAGGCGCCAGCAAATTGCAGCTTTACTGAATTACATACGCCTGAACTCGCGAATAGACAAACGATCTGTCCCGCGCAAGCAGTTCAGCGCTCAGTGCCTCTTGGAGCACAATCCTCGACTGCAAACTCTCCGGCACGTCGCGTGGGACAATGAGGTTCCGGAAACACACCCGGGCACCCCGCTTTGCAGTGCGCGCAACCTCCGTAAACAAGCGAACAGTCTCTTGCGCGCTCATCAACTCACAAATATTCGACAGACTAAATGCATCGATGGAAGCTGACGGCTGCCGCCCAAGCCAGCTTTGCGCGTCCGCGGTCACAATCTCAAGCCTGTCCAGACGATCCCTGACAAGCGGGAGATTCTCCTTTTTCAGATAATCCGGCACTGCCTCCTCACTGAAGTACTTACCGCGCAGATATTGAGCTAGAAAGTAATTATCTTCAATGGGGATGTCGCACATCGCATGCTTCGATCTCCGGAAGAAGCTCTCCGCAAACGAGGAAGACCCATCATCAAACTTGAAATAATCCGCTGTCAGACCACGCTTTGCCAGCATCCGCTTGTTAAATGCCAGTTGAAAAAGAAGCCGCCACTGCATCGTGTTCCATCTCCGATCGAAGTACTGCTTTTGCTGTTCCACAGTCTCGCACTCAAAGAGACCTTCGATCCTCTTCTTTCCCTGCACCAGCGCCAACACCTTGACGAATTTTTGAATGAAAGACTCATATCTGCCTTGATAGACAACTCCGGTTCGAATGGCGTCCGCCTTGCTTGTCCAATACCTTGAAGCTTCCTCACTCAATCCGCTTTGTAACTCGTGGAATGTTTCGCACCGATTGTCTTGCGCGTCAATTCCAAGAAACTGCCGCAAGGCTTGATAGTCAAGCCGGCGAACGGCCTCACGCTTCAGTTCCAGCAAATAAGACTGCGAAGCATTGATATCCACGGCAAACACTTTTCCGGG
>CAILBQ010000261.1 GCA_903832475.1 uncultured Acidobacteriota bacterium
CCTTGCAGAGGATGCACCAGACCGCTGACGTCGTAGAAAAGAAAGCCGGCCCGTGTCGTATGCGGCTCGATGACCAGCGCCTGAAATTCGAATGTGTCAAAATCCTGCTCGATATTCTTGTCGCTGGCTTTGGCTTTTAGATGAATGGACGGAAGCGGGCCGGGAAGAGGAATTTTCCCTCCCTCCTTTTCCTTGCGCGTCATCAAACGCTCGACGTCTTCCGGATCAGCCGCCTGGATGCGGTCCCCCGTTGACGTCATGAACAGGATGCGGGCATCTCGCAGCGAGATCGGCCGGTCTCCGTTGTTGGTCACGATCAGCCGCACCGGTAAAACGCCATGGGAGATGTAATCCACCCGGAAGAGCGCCATCTTTTCCTTGGTGTCATAGGGCTCCGCCGCAATTGCCAGTTTTTCGTCGGGATGGACCTCGACGGCCGCAAAATCGGTAGCTGGCTGGACGGCTGGCGGAGTGTGGTCCGCGGCCATAGCTGAAGACGACAGCGTTGCCGCCAGAAGCAGCAGGACAAAGGAACGTTGTGAACAGGAAGTTCGCATGACAAAGCTGGTACTCGACCTCGACTGTATCATTGACTCGTCGACTCGTTTATCCTTCTGTGCCCCGAGGGGTCCGTGCGTGCTTAGACCGTGGACATTCGAAATCCGTCACGCATGATGATTCTCTTTCTGTACAACGTCGCGCTGATGCTTGGGCTCCTGGTAAGTGCTCCTTGGTGGCTGCTCCGCATGGCAACCACTCAGAAATATCGCGAAGGCCTTTTGGAGCGCCTCGGCTGGGCTCGCGGGTTGCAAGCCGCCCAGGGCCGCCCGGTGATCTGGCTCCATGCTGTCTCCGTTGGAGAAGTCCTCGCTGTTAGCAGACTGGTTGCAGAATTGGACGCCTGCCTGCCCGAGTATTTCGTGGCCATCTCGACCACCACTCGCACAGGTCAACAACTCGCGCGCGAACGTTTTGGGCCGGATCGGGTCTTCTATTGTCCACTGGATTTGTGGTGGGCGGTGCGCTCCTGGCTCCAAGCCCTGCGACCCGCAATGCTGGTGCTGGCGGAAACCGAGTTCTGGCCCAACCTTCTCGAAGCCTGCTATAAACGCGGAATTCCTGTCGTCGTCGTCAATGCTCGCATCTCCGACCGTTCCTGGCCTCGTTATTGGCGGTTGCGCAGGTTGTGGCGCCCCTTTTTAACACGCCTGAGCGCCGTTCTGGCACAGACGGACCTCGACGCTGGTCGGTTGACCGCGCTTGGTTGCAGTCTGGACCGGCTTTCTGTGTCGGGAAATCTCAAATTCGACGTTCGTGTTGGCGAGGAGGCCGCCATCACCCGCCAGCTCCGCATCCTCGCCTCTGGCCATCGGCTGATCGTGGCAGGCAGCACCCTCGACGGCGAAGAAGAAGCTCTGCTTCAGGCTTGGCCGCACCTGCTTTCGATTGACCCCGCCCTCGCCTTGATTCTCGCCCCACGTCACCCGGAGCGCTTCGAGGCCGTGGCAAATCGCCTCCAAAGCTCGCCCTTCCCTTGGCGCAGGCGCTCGTCCATGGCAGCCCACCCGGAACCCATCGCCTCAGGAGAGATCGTGCTGCTTGATTCCATTGGCGAGTTGGCTTCCGTCTATGCCCTGGCCTCCGTTGCCTTTGTTGGGGGCAGCCTCGTTCCCTCGGGAGGACACAATCCGCTGGAACCGGCGCAATTCGGGGTTCCCGTTGTAATGGGTGAACACACCGCCAATTTCCAGGCTATTGTCGGGCTTCTTCAAAGTGCTGGCGGCATGGTGGTGACAACGTCGGGGCAGCTCGGCGGGGCGATCGGGGACTTGCTGCAAAATCCCACGCTGTCGCAGCATGTCGGCCGCAAAGCCCGTCGCGTCTTTGAGCAGCAGGCTGGCGCAACCGCCCGCACAGTGCATGCTCTCCAGAAGCTCCTGGCTGTGCACGACCCGGCAGGACGAGGCGTTGAATGAGCTGCCGTACCAGTTGGACGTTAGCTCGACCGTGGCTTGCACCCCTGGTGCCGTTCTACGCGGCCGGCGCTGTCCTGCGCTCTGCTGGATTGCGTTTCGGGTTCGAACCGGTGAGCCGTCTTGAGTGGCCGGTGATCAGCGTAGGAAGTCTTTCTGCCGGAGGAGCGGGGAAAACACCCTTCGTCATCGCCCTTGCACAACTCTTGTGCTCTCCCGGACTGACCGTCGACGTGCTTTCCCGCGGCTATGGCAGGCGCGACGGGCGGCCGGCGCAGGTCGATCCAGCGGGGAACGCCGAAGCGTTCGGAGATGAGCCCATCCTGATCGCCCGTGAGGCCAAAATCCCGGTGTACGTCGGCGCGCGCAGAATCGAGGCAGGGAGACTCGCCGAGTCAGCCGGCGCTTTATCCGGCATCCACCTGCTTGACGACGGATTCCAGCACCGCCAGCTCGCCAGGGACATCGACATCGCACTGGTCAGCTCAGCAGACTTGAAGGATTGGCTGCTTCCTGCCGGAAACCTGCGCGAGCCGGTCTCCGCCCTACGCCGCGCTCACGTGCTGGCCATCGAATCGGGAGATGATGACGCCTTGTCCCGGCTCGAGGCGCTCAAGCTTGGCCCTGGAGCTGGACAACAGGTCTGGCGTTATCGCCGATCTATGCCAATCCCAGAGTTGCATGAACGGGTGGTCGCTTTCTGCGGCATCGCCCGGCCCGGCCAGTTCTTCGCCGGCCTGCGGGAGTCTGGGATCGCCGTTGCCGCTGAGCGGGCGTTCTCTGATCATCACCGTTTTTCGGAACAGGATATGGACTCGCTGCGCGAACTCGCTCGCCAATCCGGCGCCGCGAGCCTGATCACCACCGCGAAAGACTTTGTGCGCCTGGGTGAAATGTCGCCGCTCGGTCTTCCCGTCCACGTCGCTGGGCTGGGGATCGAACTGGAAAACCCGAGATCTGTTGCGGACTGGTTGCATAAGTCGTTCCAGGCGCGGTCATCCCGAACTCCGCGCTGAATAAATCACCGGCGACGAAGCACTCGGCGCCTCTGCGCCATAAGGGTGGGCGTGCGACCTGCATTCCCCCCTGTGAGAAAATTGGGGCTTGCGGAAGCAGGTCCAATATCGGCTGCTGGTGGTGCGACTGGGCGCTATGGGCGACATTCTGCACGCACTCCCGGCCATTACCGCGCTGCGCAAGGCTCACCCCACGTGGAAGATCGACTGGGCAGTCGAGCCGCGCTGGCTCCCGCTGCTGTCCGCCGAAACCGGCGAACCCGCTCCCGACCGCTCCGAAGGCCGCCCCGTCGTCGACCAGATTCACCAGGTCCCCACCAAGGTGTGGGGTAAGCGGCCGTTTCACCGCAAGACATGGGCGGAGATCAGCGCGCTCCGCGCCAGACTCCGCGCCGGCCGATACGACGCCGTGCTCGACCTGCAGGGAGCCATCCGTTCCGCAGTGGTGGCTCGCATGGCAGGTTGCCGGCGAGTTATCGGCGAGTCCGCTCCCCGTGAATCCCCCGCGCGTTGGCTCTTCTCAGAGCGAGTCAAAACCATTGGCGCACACGTCATCGAGCAGGACATCGAGCTGGCCAGCGCCGTCGCCGGTGATCTGCTCAGCCCCATGGCGGCCTCGCTCCCTGTCGATCACGCAGCTGAAGATTGGTGCGACCGCCTTGAAATCCTGAAGGCAGCCCATTGGAAAGCCCTACCCATCGTCCTGGTTCATCCCGGCGCGGGATGGGGCGCCAAGCGCTGGCCTGCCCAGCGATACGGCATCGTCGTCGAGGAGCTGGCGCAGCGCGGCGCCGTCGTCCTGGTGAATGCGGGACCCGGCGAGGCTGGCCTCGCCGAGTCGATAGTCACCTTTGCCAATCACGACGGTACGGTGATCGTCAGCACCCTCCCTCAACTCATCGCTCTCACCCGCCGCGTCACACTCGTCATCGGGGGCGATACCGGCCCTCTTCACCTGGCCTGCGCCCTGGGCAAACCGGTCGTCGGCATCTACGGCCCCACCGATCCCGCCCGGAATGGACCTTATGGCACACGTTTCCAGGTGCTGCGCCATCCCGAGAGCCAGCAGGATCACACCCGTCGCGAAGAGCCGGAAGCCGGCCTCCTGACCATTACGCCGGAAGAGGTCGTCCAGGCCGCGGCGGAGCTGCTGCTCGCAGATCGCCAGGACCGTCTGAACCAGCAGGCTGAGCTTGACCGTCTGGCAGAGCAGGAAAATGAGCCGCGCGTCCTTCGCGGCAACGCCAAAGAGCGCAGGCCCCTGGAAATTGAGGGAACCGTGGATTGGGGAGCGCAATGACGGCCGTGACGCAAGCTGTCTGGCTCACGCGCTGGCAGAAAGTCGCGCGCCGCATTCGCGTCCCGCTGGGCTTCGTCGCCGCCCTGTTATACCTGTGGGAGTTGGTCCGCCACCGGCCCCAGCCTGCTCCCATCGCCTGGAGCCTGCTTTTGGTCCTGCCCGGTTTGTGGCTGCGCAGCTACGCGGCCGGATACGTCAAAAAGAACCGCGAACTCACCGTGACTGGCCCCTACGCTCACACCCGCAATCCGCTCTACCTGGGATCGATGCTCATGGCAGCCGGTTTCGCTGTCGCCTTGATGAGCTGGCCTTTCGCTCTGGTACTCGTAATAGGCTTCACCGTGATTTATGTCCCCGTTATTGCGTCGGAAGAGGCCTTCCTGCGCGCGACGTTTCCCGAGTTTGGCGAGTATTGTCAACACGTTCCGCGCCTGCTCCCGCGCCTCACCCCAGGCCGGCTTTCTGATCGGACGGCCAATCCTTCGCCGGATGCCGGCAGTTTTTCTTTCGCCCTCTACCGCAGGCATCGCGAGTACAATTCAGCGATAGGGGCCGCGTTACTGTATTTCAGCCTGCTGCTGGGGATACTGGGACATTCGATCTGGGGGCGATGAGATCACGGGTTTGGCATTTGACCGGATCGTAGTGCGCTCGCAGCCTCGTTCGTTCCTCTCTGCGCCGGGAACCGTCTAAAGACTGGACCGATTGGTTTTGCGTCTGAAGCCTCCTCAGAGAGGTCAGCCGGAGCTGCGAGTCTGGAAACATCCTCCGTCAGAAACGGAGCGAATGACTGATACAGGAGCAGCCCGAACCGGTGAAGCATCGAAAGTCTTATTCCTTTTGGTTCGCCCTGGTTTTCTTCATGACGCTGGGCATGAGCCCTTCCATGACCAGCCAGCAAGGCGTTGCCCCTGCGCTCCCCGCCGCGAACGGCGTCCCCAACGGACCGGGGCAGACTGCCATGTCTTCCGGCATCCCTCCGCTTCCCGCCCCGCGCCCAGGCTTCTCCTTTCCGCCCCGACAGACCTTGACCTATTCCGTCGATTGGAGGGTCTTTCCCGCCGGCACCGCCGTTCTGCACTTTGAATCCAACGGCACCCAGGAGAAGCTGACGGCCGATGCCGAAACCATTGGCGCCATCAACCTGCTCTTTCACGTCAGCGACAAGTTTCAATCCACCTGGGACCGCGAAAAGGGCTGCACCTCGGAATTCGACAAACAGACCGTTGAGGGCCGCCGCCAGATCAATTCGACCCTCAAGCTGGACTACGCGCAGGGCAAGTCCGTGCTGGACGAAAAAAACCTGGTTACCGGTCAGTCCAAGCATCTCGAATCCGGCATCCCCGGCTGCCTCACCGACCTGCTGACCGGCGTGTTCTATTCCTCTTCGCAGCCCATGGAAGTCGGCAAGAGCTTCACCCTGCCCGTCGTCGATCCGCTCAAGACGGTTGTGGTCACCATGAAGGCGGAAGGCAAGGAAGAGCTCAAGACTCCGGCGGGCACATTCAAGACCATCAAGGTTGAGCCCACCGCCGACGCCGGCGTGGTCAAAAATCGCGGCCAGATTTGGATCTGGTACTCAGACGATGAGCGTCACCTGCCCGTGCAGATGCGAGCGCGGCTGTTCTGGGGAACGATCACCTTCCGCCTGCTCAGCGCCGACAACAAATAGGCTCTTTTTTGCTTATTCAGAAAATAGCTGTGTCAGGTTGGTGATCGACAGCAGTTTCTTCACCCGCGGCGTCAGATTCAAGAGGTTCAGCTTGCACAGGCCCTTGTTGATGGCTGAAACCTTCAGCCCGACCAAGGCTCCCAGGCCCGAGCTGTCGAGATACTCCAGGTCGCCGAAATCCAGGATGATGTGGCCGCCCTCGGCAATCAGAGGCTGCACCAAGGACCGCAGGCCCGCAGTGTCCTCGCTGATCAGGCGTCCATGGCAGTGGATAGTGATGGTTTTCCAGCCGGTGTCGTCCTGGGAACGCTCCAGATCGTAATGGAATGCTGCTTCATGCGGCATCGCAGAGAAACCTCTTGTCTTGTGATCCACCGATCCTACGCCACCCCTTCAACTCCGATTGTGAATTTCCGGTTACGTCGAAGCTGACTAGGCATCCAGGGTAGAAGGTTCTTCCGTCCGCGGCGGCGTTACTGCATCCGGTAGCGCTCCCGCATCAACCGTTGCAAGCGCGGCCAGAAGATCAAATCGAACGCCAGCGCCTTGTCCGGAAACATCGCCAGTGCGGCTCGTCGCGCATCGGCAACCATTTCCGAAGCTTGCTCAACCGGCAGCGAATGATCCTGCTGGATCACCTGCATCACCATGTTCATCATCAGTTGAAGTCGCCGGATGCGCCGTGCTTCCTCCGCCCGCTCCTCAGCAGTCTGGTCCAGACTTGGCGCCGGGGAGGCGGCCACTTCTCGGCGAAGCTTTTCCGGCTCCGTATGCAGATCGGTCGCTGGACTGGGCGCGGAGACTTGCGCCCGGAGGCGCACTGGATCATCCTCTTGGGAAGGGGTGGCGGGCTCGCGCATGCGATGTATTTCTCCGAACGATGAGATAGGTCGAGCGGATGCGTTCCTGCTGGCTGCATGGTACACCGCTTCTGGCCGCGAAGCCTGACCGCGAAAGGGCTCCCGCGTCACAGGAATCAGGAAAAGTAAGGCTTTAGACGCGCGCGATTCACGGACCTTCCGCAAGGCCTTCGCTGCAAAGCGGTTGCGGCGTTACTTTCTGACCATCCAGCAGCAGGCACGTCGCCCCGGTCAGATCCGTGCGAAACGTCCGCACATGCGCCGTCTGCAGTTCGCCCAGAATTTCTCCGCGCGGATGCCCAAACCGATTGCGCCGTCCGCAGGAGATCACGGCACACTGCGGATTCACCTCAGCCAGAAAATCAGGGCCAGTCGACGTCAGGCTCCCATGGTGCCCGACCTTGAGCACCGTGCTGCGCGGATCGAGCTCTGGATGCAAACCCCATTCCGCTCTTGAGTGCAGGATCGCCTGCTCCTCCGGACCCTCGGCATCCCCGGCCAGCAGAATCGAAGTCGCCCCGTAGTGCGCGCGCAGCACCAGCGAATCATCGTTCCGCGCCTCTGCTCCGGACCGGTAACCGAGGCCCGCCGCCAGCACCGCAATCTGCACCTGCCCCAGAGCCACAGAGTCTCCAGCGTGCAGCGACCGCACCCGCACACCGTGCGATGTAGCTACCTGCAGAAGGTCCAGATATGCGGGAACGGGAGGGTTGTTGCCGACCCAAAGCTCGGCTGGCCGGAAATTCGTCAAAATCGCCGGCAGACCGCCCAGATGGTCATGGTGAGCGTGGGTGAGCGCAACCGCGTCCAGCCGGCGAATGCCACGCGACCAAAGGACTGGCGAAACCACGTCTTCTCCGGTATCGAATTGCGCCCGCAGGGCGCCTCTCGCCGATCCCTGGAAACCGATACCGCCACCGTCGATCAGCAGCGTCTTACCGTCGGGCGAAATCAGCAGCAGGGAATCACCCTGGCCCACATCGATCGCTTCAAACAGCAGTGCGGTCCTCGGGTGGTCGGTCGGTCGAGGCCAAATCGCCGCAGCCACCATCAGCCCCAGCGCCGGCAGCACCAGCCTTCGCGATTTCTTCCCGCCGCGCGCCAGCAGAATGGCCGCGACGAAACTCAACAGAGCGACAGCGACCAGCGGGACCGTCGGCTCCGGTACCCGTATGTCGCCAAACCGCATCCCGCCCAGCGTTCTCACCACGCCAAGGCTGAAATGCAGCAGCGCCAGCGTCACCGCCGCCGGAGCCACGGCCGCAGCCGGCCAAATCGCCAGCACCAGCAGCGTCACCATGGCCGCAGGGACCAGCAGCGTCAGCAAGGGCAAGATCAGCAGGTTGACTGGCAGCGCGTACACCGTAATGCGGTGGAAGTAGATGGCCATCGGCAGGGCCAGCGCCAGCTCCACCACCAGCGTTATAAAAATCAACTCCGCTAGCCGCATCGTGTATCGAACCGCGCCGGGCATCAGTTTCCAGGCGACCCAATTGCTGGTCGCGGCTTCCATGTGTCGCGCAAATAGCCTCATGGTGACGCGAAACTGCGCAATCCCGGGCGGCAGGCTCGGATCTAGGCTGACCAGCCTCAGTCGCTTCGTAGCCTGGATGCGCGCATGCAGAGTCTGCTCCAGCAGCGGCATCGCGATACCCGCAATCGCGGTCACCGAGAGAACTGTCATCTGCAGGCTGGCGTCAAAAATGCTCCGCGGACTCACCACCGCCAGGCAAACCAACGCAAAGCCGATGACATTCAGGGGTCTGCGGTTTCGATAGAGCAGTCGCCCTGCAAGATAGAGCGTAATCATCCAGAACGAACGTTGCGCCGGAACCGCAAATCCCGTGAAGAACGCGTATGCCAGGGAGACGCCAACCGTGAGCACCGTAGCCGGTAACCGCGGCAAGCGCAGCCGTTTCGCCAGCGCAAAAACGCAGCCCGCCAGAATGGCCAGATGCAACCCGGAAACCACAATCAAGTGAAAGGAACCAGTGCGTTCAAAGCCACCCCGCAGAGAACGAGTCAAAAAGCTTCTGTCGCCTGTCAACAAGGCTGTCAGCATAGCCGTATCTTCGGGCATAGCCCGCAGAAAGGCCGGCATGCCGCGAGTCGCCGCAGGCAGCGTCTGCAGGCGCTCGATGGCGAGATTGCGCAGCCTGTTGAGAAGGCATGCGCCCGAACTCTGCTTGCGTGAATCCAGTAGGGTGAACCGCGGCTGCCGATCGTTGGCCGGACCATCTTCACGGGAAGCATCGAGCGTGGCGCCAGCCGTCACATCCTGCGATTCCAGCCATTCCGCCCGGCTCCATACACCCGGGTCGTGATACACGTCGGTCGTCTGCACCCGAACCACCGCGCGTATCGTATCGCCGCATTGAAGGGCCGGTGCAACCGCCTCCGGCCAGTGAAGACTCAAGCGGATGCGCGCATCCCTGTCTTTTTCGACCGGGACGACGGCGTCTTTCTCGTCCGTTACCGTTTCCGCCGCCGTGAGCTGCAGATCGAGGCGCTGTATGGCTCCCGTCGCCTCTCTGAATCCGCGACCAGACGCCGCACCCTCTCCCGAATCCGTATCGTCGTCTTCATCCTGCTCTGCAGTCCGCATCGGCCCCGCATCCACGACTGTCCCTTCCACGGTTCGAAGCAGGCCGTCCGCCAGCTGTATCACTACCGGGTTGGGCGAGGGGCTGGGCTGCATTTCTGCCGACCACGCGCCCAGTACAGTCCACAAGAGCGCCACCACCGTCCAGGTCATGCGCGGAGCTTTCCAAATCGCAATCAGAGCGGTCACAGCCAGCAGCAGAACCCCGATCAGCAGGAAGCTGGCGCGCAGAGGGTGCAGCCGGACAGCAATGATCCCGGCCAGGAAGCAAAGCGCCGCGTAAAACATAGGGATGAACGTGATGCGGCCCGCTGCAGAGCCGCGAAGGCGCGGCTTGGCCCATCTCTCGCTGCCATCCCTCAGCGAGGCGGCTTGCATCGGCGAACCACGCGGCGGCGCGGCGGTCGTCGGCATTGACACGACTGGCCTCCAGCAGGCTGGAGTACCGATGCGGTAGGGAAGGGCCCGGCACGGCGCGAAACTGGCCTGCTGACTCTTGATTGGAAACTTGCTGGCAGCTTATCAGGCTTTGTGCCCGCCGTGTGTGCCCTGCAAACATCGCCTGCTACGAGAGCCGCAGGCGAACCGCCGTTTCCATGTGAAACGTCTGGGGAAACATGTCCACTTGTGTGATGCTGTCGATCCTGTAGCGCTCCCGCGTCAGTGCAGCCAGGTCGCGCCCCAACGTCGCTGGATCGCAAGAAACATAGATCAGCACCGGTGCCTGGATGGAATTCAGCAGCAGCGTCGTTTCGTCCCCCAGACCCGCCCGCGGCGGATCCAGCACAATCAGATCCGGCCGCGGCTGGCGTTCTTCCCGGTTGCGTCTCAGGTAATCGAGCGTCGACGCCGCAACCGCTCGCCCACCTGTTCCCTCCAGATTGCGCTCCAACGCGGTCAGCGAAGCAGGCGCCGATTCAACCGCGATGACCTCGTCGAACCTTCCAGTGAGTTGCCGCGCGAACAAGCCCACTCCGGCAAACAAATCCCACGCCGACCGTCCTTGAGAAACATCTCGCAGAACCAGCTCTACAAAATCGTCCACCAGCCGGCGGTTCACCTGAAAAAAGGCCCCATGATGCACCTGGTAGTCGAATCCCGCTGCCGCATACGTCAACGAAGGCCTCCCCGAAGCCGCCAGGATTCGCGGAGCCAGCGACCCATCCGAAAGCTGTAGACGAATGCCGATCACCTCTGTCGGCAGTGTCTCGTGCAGCGCTGCAAGCCACGCCTCCAGGCCGGTTTCCGGCACCAGCCCATTGTTTTCGCTGAAAAGCGTCAGCAGCACCTGGGACTGGTCGTGATTCGTGAAAAGCTCCAGTTCGGCAATCTCAATGGCCCGGTCGTTTGCCTCCAGCCAACCCGCGACGCGATGCGCCACGTCCAGGAGCACGGGAGCCGCAATCGGACACTCGTCCACGGCAATCAGGTCGTGAGAACGCCGCCCGCGGTAGTTTAGCTTTACCGCTCCGGACTCTTCGGACGTGACAGCCAGCCGGATGCGGTTGCGGTACTCCCACGGCTCAGCCGCAAGTTGCTCGATCTCCACGCTCAATGTCACGCCGGCTCGCGATAGCGTCTCGCGCAAGATCTGCCGCTTCATCGCCAACTGCAGGGCATAGTCGGCATGCTGGTAGCTGCAGCCACCGCAGGCGCCAAAGTACGGGCATCTCGGCGCCACGCGTTCAGCCGATGGAGTGACTACTGCGTCGACCTCCGCCTTGGCGAAGTTGCGCTTCTTCTCCACGAGGTGAGCCAGCACCGTCTCGCCAGGCAGCGTCAGAGGAGTCAGGACTGCTTTCCCTTCCGCATGCGCCAGGCAATCCCCGCCGTACACGGCCTTTTCCATCGCCAGCTCTTGGCTCGGAGTTTCCTTCATGCCTGCCTCATGTAAAACAGGCTGAGACGCGGCAGCTTGTAGTGCTCCAGCAAGCGCTTGTGCACAAACTGCTGTTCGATCTGCTTGAGCTGCACCGCACCCATCCGGCTGCGATACGCGGCCAGGTCGCGCGCGGCTTCGCTCTTGAATTGCACCAGGATCTCCTCGGGAACATGGGTCGTCAGGGACGCAAACAGCTTCTCTTCCAGCACCGTGAGCTGGCGTTCCAGGTCCTCCAGATTCGAAGGGGACGGGTTCATCGCGGACGAAGAGTCAGACGGAACGGTCATTTCCTCGGCAATATCACGCAGCCGCATCGCGATAGCGGCCAGCGCTGCTGCCCACATCTGATGCGCTGCCTCGAGAGAGATGGAACTCGCGTCCAGGGCCTGTGCCGCGGTCTCCAGGTGCTCGGCAATCCGCTGCGCTTCAAATCCAGCATTAGCTTCAGCCGCGTTTTCCTTGCCGCTATCCACAGCGGTTCCGGTCGCTGCTTCCTTCTGTTGTTCGGCGGCTTCCATCACCGCCTGCGCGCACCATGCCAGGCCGTTCACCTGGCGCTGGCGCCGGTTCGGCTGGCTGCGTTGACGCGCCTCGTACTTGTCGAAGGCTTCGTCCATCCCGCGCAGCACCACTTCCAGCGGAATGCCCGCTTCCTGCCACGTCTCTATCAGCGCCCAGTCCAGCGTGGAAAGCAGCAGGAGCGAGCCGCGCCTGCGTTGAAAATGCTCTTCGATCTCCGTGAAGTAATTGAAGTAATTCTGCAATCGATACCCGCGAATTCGCCTGCCGTGACTTTGGCGTACACTGTCTGCTAAATACCAGATCCATCCAGGCGAACCGGGCGAACCTTCATGGACTGGAAGATACTCACCATCTTTCTCAGTTTACCTTGCAGGAGGAGTTTCCCTGGGCGCGGTCTTCCTCAGTTATCGGCGCAGCGATTCCGCCGGCGAAGCAGGTCGTTTGTCCGATGACCTGGTTGCTCGCTTCGGCAAGGCGTCCGTTTTCATGGATGTCGACGCCATCCAGCCCGGACTCGATTTCCGGGTGCAAATCTGGCAAAACGTCGGCGCGTGCAGCGTGCTGCTTGCCCTGATCGGCCCCTCATGGCTGGAGTGTGAAAGCACCCTTGGTTCCCGCCGCATCGACTCCACCAGCGACTACGTCCGCTTGGAAATCTCCGCCGCCTTGCAGCGTGGAATTCCTGTCGTTCCTGTATTGGTGCGAGGAGCGCGCATGCCCAAGGCCGACACGCTACCGGACGAGTTGCGCGATCTGGCTTACCGGCATTCCGTCGAACTGAGCCACGCGCGCTGGAAGTCCGACGTGCAGTTGCTCATGGATGCGCTGGCGTCCCATGTCCAAGGCAACCAGAACCGCGTCGCAATCCACGACCCCGTTCCTCACGCTACGGGCTTGGCGGTCGACGAACCGGCCATCCAGCGCGTCAGCCACGAACTGGCCTGTTTCATCGGACCAATCGCCGACGTGGTGGTGAAGCGCGCCGCTCGCCGCTGCTCCACGCTTCCGGAACTCTGCACGCTGGTTTCCGAAGAGATTGAAGCCGGCCCTGACCGAGCGCGATTTCTAGCAACCTGCCGTCGATAACCTCGAACACCTCTACGATTCGTCCAGCATCTTGAGCGCCTTCATCAAGCTCACCTGCATGCGGTTGAAAGATGCAGTCACCGAAGCAATCTCATCCTTGCCTTTCACCGGCAGCGGCGCAATGTTCCGTTCGCCTTTGCTGACCTGGTCGGCAGTTGCCGAAACCAGGCGTAAAGGATGGATGACGAACCAGAAGACGCCTAGGTCCAGCGCGAGGATGACCGCAACTCCTGTGGCAACCAGAATCGCCAGCAGGTTGTGCCACGCGTCGTTCGCAATCTTGACCGGAACAGAAAGCGGGACCGAAATGATCTGCGCGGCGACAATCTCGTTCGGCTTCCAACCGAAGCCGTTGTTGTTGCCGTATACCGTCAGCATGGCCTTCGGCGCTGCGGAAGGCACGCTGTGGCATTCGAGACAAGGAGGCTTGGCCACGATGGCTTTGGCGATGTAGATCGAGGGGCCATCAGCGGTGGGGCGTTCGCCATTCCTGGTAGGGTCTTCTGGATGGTCGCGCAATTGACGGATCACGTCGGCCTCCCAGTCGCCGGCACGGTCCTCGGGATTGGTGGGGTTGAGCGTGGCTTCCTTGTAGGTGTAGTCGGGATAGTTAGTACGCAGTTTGGCGAACGTGGTGGTCGCGGCAAAGGCAGGGACCGTTTCGGCCAGGAAACGAACTTTGTGGCGAGGGTTTTGCTCGAGCAGCGGTGAAAGGTCGGTCTGCGTATAGTCACGCACCGCCGAGGCACTCTCCAGCATGAGCTGCGCCTGGGCCATGACCTCGCGGCGGGCGTTACCAATCAGAAAATTGTAGGCGAGCTGCGCAATCAGGAAGCCGCCGGCTCCGATGACCAGTATCAAAATCAGGTTGAACTTTGCCAGCAACTTCATGACCGTCCTGCTTTAGAGCGCATGGGGATTTGCCCCTGATGTTACAGGAAGATGAACACTCAACGACAGCCATGTCAGGAAATGGAACCAGGACGTTATGGACGTCGCGGTCGGGCGGACGAGCGCTGGGCAGGGCGGTTCCGCTCGAAAACCAGGTAGAGTCCGTCCAGGGTCAACAGATCGTCCAGCGTCTCGATGTAGCGCGAGTCTTCCGCGATCAGGCCGGCCAGACCCCCCGTCGCGACGACTTTAGGCGTGCCGGCGCCTACGCGCGGGTCATGGGCCATTTCAGCCAGCATGCGCTCCAGAATGCCGTCGACCAGGCCGATATACCCGTAGTACAGGCCGCTTTGGATGTGCGCTACCGTGTTGGTGCCGATCACCTTGGCCGGACGTTTGATATCCACGCGTCCCAGCCGCGCCGCGCGGGAGAAGAGCGCGTCGGCGCTGATGCCGAGCCCCGGCGAGATGATGCCGCCGAGGTATTCCCCCTTTGCCGAGATCACGTCGAAGGTGGTTGCCGTGCCGAAGTCGACCACGACGAGCGGAATGGCTGGACTGCCCTCCGGCTTGCCATACTTCTCAAACGCGCCAATGGCATTAACGAGGCGGTCGGCGCCAAGTTCAGTAGGGCTGTCAACCAGCACTGGCATGCCGGTCTTGATGCCCGGCTCGACAAAAATAGGCTTGATCTTGAAATAGCTTTCGCAGACCTGATTCAAGGTGCTGTCGACAGGAGGCACAACCGAGGAAATGATGATGTGATGCACCTGGCTGGTGGAAAGCCCGTGCAGGTTGAACAGGTTCGTGAATAGCACGCCATACTCGTCGACGGTTTGCGTGCGGTGGGTCGACACGCGCCAGTGAGCCAGCAGCGTGGCTGCGCGCTTCTCTTCCGTTTCGCTGGCCTTGGGATCGAGGCGATACAGGCCGAGGACGGTATTCGTGTTGCCGACATCGAGTGCGAGGAGCATACGTGGATCAGGGTAGCAGGTGTTGAGCCGATAGCGGAGTCAGGCGCGGGCTTCGCGCAGACCGCCGGTCGTGATGGTGATGAGGCCTTCCGTCGTCCGCAGGCGGAGAAAGCCGCGCATGTCCAGGCCGGCGGTGATACCGGTGACTTGCCGCGGGCCGTGGACGTCCACGCGGCGGCCGCTGACCCAGGTTGAAATTGCACCGATGCGGTGCGGAATCGCGGCCAGCGCGTCGTCGCGCCGCGGCGAAGCCAGCAGGGACAGCTCGCCGTCCAGTTCGCGAAGCAGCGCAATCAGCAGCTGCTGGCGGCTGACGATGCGGCCGGTTTCGAGGTCGACCGAAGTGGCCGGCGTGGCCAGGTCAGGCGGGAAGCTCCGCTGGTGCAGGTTGATGCCGATGCCGATCACAGCGGCTGAGACCGTCGATTCTCCCGAGATGCGAGATTCGGTCTGGGCTTCGACGAGGATGCCGGCGACCTTGCGCGATTCGATGAGAATGTCGTTGGGCCAGCGCAGGTCTGGCGTGAGAGCGGTGACTTCGGCAATGGCGCGGTGCGCGGCGAGGCCGGTCATGAGCGGAAGCCACACCAGATCGGTGGTCGGCAGCGGATGGTCCGTGGAAGGCCGGAAGAGGACGCTGAGGTACAGGCCCTGGCTGGCGGCGGAATGCCATTGGTGGTCGCTGCGTCCGCGGCCAGCGGTCTGCTCATCGGCGACGTAGAAGCTGCCGCTCGGGGCGCCGAGGCGAGCCTGCTCGAGGGCGTGGGTGTTGGTGGAATCGATGGTGGCGAAGTGGTGCAGGCCGTTGGCGAAGGGTGTGCCCGCTAGGGCGACGCTTAATGCCGCGGGATCGAGGTGGTCGGGGCTTTGCAAGAAGCAGATTCCCTTCGGGAATGATAGAGCAGAAAAACAACAGCAAACGCAGATCCTTCGCTGCGCTCAGGATGACAAACCTCATGTCGTGATTAGTTGGCCCGAATGACCGGCCTGTTGCGACGCCTGGTCAGCGGGACTCGGCGGTGATGCGCATGCTGATGTCGGCGGCTTTGGCGGAGTGGGTCAAGGCTCCTACAGAGATGAAGTCGACGCCGGTGAGGGCGTAGGAGCGGATGTTGTCGAGGACGATGCCGCCTGAAGCTTCGGTCGGGATCCAGGCGCTGAGTTCGCGGGTGGTCTTGGGCGAGGTCGCGGCCTTGGCTGGTTTGGCGGCTTCGCGTGCAGTGACGAATTCCTTGATGCGTTCGATGGCGGTTTTCACCTGGTCCGGCGTCATATTGTCGAGCAGGATGGCTTCGGCGCCGAACTTGAGCGCGTCTTCGAGTTCTTTGGTGTTGCGGACTTCGATCTGGACGCGCTGGCCCGGCTTGCGACCGGCGAGAGCCGCGGTGAGGACTTTGGGCACGCCGCCGCCAAGGGCGATGTGGTTGTTCTTGATGAGGATGCCGTCGGAGAGGTCGAGGCGGTGATTGGTGCCTCCGCCGCAGAGGACAGCGTATTTGTCCAATGCGCGCAGGCCGGGGACCGTCTTGCGGGTGTCGAGCACGTGAGCCGTGGTGCCGGCGATCTTGTCGGCGTACTGGCGAGTCAGCGTGGCGATGCCGCTGAGGTGCTGCATGAGGTTGAGGATGACGCGTTCGCAGCTGAGCAGGGCGCGGGCGTTGTGGCGGATGACGGCAAGCGACTGGCCGTCGTGAGCGCGGACGCCGTCGAAGATCTCGGGATGGCTGATGACTTCGTAGCGCGCGGGCTTCGACGTCTGCTTGTCGAGACGGGCAAAGATTTCGAGGAAGCCGGGAATGCAGCCGAGGCCGGCGACGACCAGTTCCTGGCGGGCGACGATGGTCGCGGTGGCGCGCAGGTCGGGATCGATGGTGAGACGCGTGGTGGTGTCGCTGACCGCTTTGTCTTCGAGCAGAGCCTGCTCGAGAAGGGCGTCGATGCGGCGATTTTTCCAGTCCATCGGGAAATGCTCCGGTGATTTACGAAGGAACGTTCCAGTTTAGCCGGTCAGGTTTCAGGGAGGAAAAAGGCGAAATAAATGACGTGTGTAGGGGGAGGGGGGAGGGGGTGCGCCCCTTTCGCCTCTTTTTTCTCTATGTCGTTGATTATATTTACCTTGCATGAGTATTTCGGTGCGCCCCCGAGGGCGCTTTGGGGCGCTTACGTCGTTGTGCCGGGAAAAAGAGAAGCAGATTCCCCTGAGGGGAATGACAGAAAGACAGGCAACGGCACAACAATCGCAACAACGGTTGTCCACCGCGCGAAGGAAGGCAGAAAGGTAAGGACAACCGCATGCCCTTCGACTGCGTCTGGCGCACATGGCGCACCAAGCTTCGCTCAGGATGACGCTGCGCGCGTGCAATATGGGTACTACATCTATTGTGCGCCGGATGACTGAATTAATGCGCAAACGGTGAGGCGTTTTTTTTGGTCAATTTTGCGGCGGGGTGTCCGGAGGCGGTTCAGTGGGCAGGTTGTTGAGGGCGTCCTGGGCTTTCTGGCGGAGGATGCGGTTTTCCTCCGCTTGTTTTTTGAGGCCTTCGACGATGGCGGGCGGGGCCTTGGCGAGGAAGGCTTCGTTGGTGAGCTGCTTGTCGGAGCCGGTGAGGATCTTGTCTAGCTTGGCGATTTCCTTGAGGAGGCGTTCGCGTTCGGCAGGGACGTCGATTTCGCGTTCGTAGATGACTGCAACGTCAAAGCTGGGAGTGGAGTGTTGAGAGAGGCCCGCAGCGATGGCGGGGACGAAGCGAACTTCACTGACGCGTCCGAGGCGCTCAACAATGGCGCGACCCGCATCCATCAATGGTTTGTTGGCTTCGTCTATGCGAATTTCAATTGGAGTGCTGGCTTTCTCTTCAACGCCAATTTCTTTGCGGAGGGCGCGGACTTCGACAATCAAACTTTGCAGTAAGGCCATCGCATCCACCGCAGGAACATCAATCATGCCTTCATCTCCGAAGGGGTAGTGCGCGAGTGCGATGGACTCTGTAGGAGGTTCGCCGTCGTAGATTGCGTGCCAAATTTCCTCGGTGATGAATGGCATGAAGGGAGACAGGAGTCGTAAAGAAGTCTCGAAGACCTGAACTAGCCGGGTCAGGGAGGCAGTGGTTGCAGCCTTATTCGACGTCTCTGAGAAATCGAGCCGCAGCTTTGCGATTTCCAGATACCAGTCACAGAAGCTGCCCCAGAAAAACTGGTAGATGGTGTTGGCTGCGTCGTCGTAGCGGTAGTTTTCCAGTGACGAATTCACTGCCGCGGCGGTTGTCCATAACTCGCTCATGATCCATCGGTCTTCGAGCGGCGCGTCATCGTCCACGGATGGCATTCCTCCCAGCAGATTGCGATCGGGAAAAACTCCGGCTTCGGCGGCGCGGTCGATGTTCATGAAGAGGAAGCGGGCGGCGTTCCAGATTTTGTTGGCGAAGGCGCGGTAGCCTTCCGTTCTGGCGATGTTGAAGGCGATGTCGGTGCCGGGGCTGGCCATGCTGGCCAGGGTGAAACGCACCGCATCCGTGCCGTATTGCTTGACGATCTCGATGGGGTCGATGACGTTGCCCTTGGTCTTGGACATCTTTTCGCGGTTGGCGTCGCGGACCAGGGCGTGGATGTAGACCTCGCGGAAAGGGACGGATTCGGAGAGAGGGCGCTTGGAGCCGTCTTCGAGGGGCACGTCCTGGGCGAACCAGACGCCGAGCATGATCATGCGAGCGACCCAGAAGAAGAGGATGTCGAAGCCGGTGACGAGGAGGCTGGTCGGGTAGAAGTTCTGGAAGTCGGGACTGGCTTCTGCTATCCCACCCATCGCATGAGGCGCGATGGATGGGGCACCCCCTTCCTTGGTTCGCTTGGGAGTGCTCCCTTCCCCGGTCTCAAAATCGAGACCGGGGGCACCCGCTGCTTTTTTGGTTTGCAGGAAAGGCCAGCCGAAGACGGAGACGGGGAGGAGGCCGGAAGAGAACCAGGTGTCGAGGACATCGGTTTCCTGGGTGAGCTCGGCTTTGCCGCAGTGGGCGCAGACGGTCGGGTCGGCTGACTGGCCGGGCTGGGGGACGGTAATCTGGCGGCAGTTGGCGCAGTGCCAGGCGGGGATGCGGTGGCCCCACCACAGTTGACGAGAGATGCACCAGTCGTAGATGTTCTCCATCCAGTTGAGGTAGGTCTTCTCGTACATGGCCGGGGTGAACTGGATGGGTTTTTTCCCGGAGGCATCGGGCTGGACGGAGGCGACGGCGAGGTCGGCCATGCTGGGCTTGGTGGTGGGCTGGCCGTTTTCGGTGGGCGACTTCTTGACGGCGACGAACCACTGGGTGGAGAGGCGGGGCTCGATGATGTCCTTGGAGCGGTCGCAGCGGCCGATGGAAAGCTTGTGTTCGTGGATGGCGCCGAGCAGGCCTTCGGCAGCCAGGTCGTCGAGGATCTGGGCTCGGGCGGCGAAGCGATCCAAACCCGAATACGGGCCGTCGTAGGCGCTGTCTCGAACGATGTGCGCCGTGTCGTCCATGATGTTGATCGACGGCAGGTGATGGCGCTGGCCGAGGGCGAAGTCATTCGGGTCATGGGCGGGGGTGATCTTGACCGCGCCGGTGCCGAAGTCACGGCTGACCCACTCGTCGAGCACGATGGGGATGTGGCGGCCGGTGAGCGGGAGAATCAGGGTCTTGCCGTGGAGGTGGAGGTAGCGCTCGTCCTCGGGATGAACCGCAACCGCGACATCGCCGAGCATGGTTTCCGGCCGGGTGGTGGCAATCGTTAAAAACTCGCCCGTTGGATCGCCGTTGGGACCGGCGACGGGGTAGCGGATTTCCCAGAGCTTGCCCGTGGTTTCTTCGTGGACGACCTCGAGGTCGGAGACGGCGGTGCGGCAGCCGGGGCACCAGTTCACGACGTAGGCGCCGCGGTAGATGAGCCCCTGGTGGTAGAGGCGGGTGAAGGCTTCGCGGACGGCAATGCTCAGGTCGCTGTCCATGGTGAAGTATTCGCGCTGCCAGTCGACGGAGGCGCCGAGGCGCTTCATCTGGTCGAGGATGGCTTTGCCGTACTGGTCGCGCCACTGCCAGACGCGGGCTTCGAAGGCTTCGCGGCCGAGGGCGGTGCGGGAGGTGCCTTCGGAAACAAGCTGGCGCTCGACCATCATCTGGGTGGCGATGCCGGCGTGGTCGGTGCCGGGGAGCCAGAGCGTGGTGTCGCCGCGCATGCGATGCCAGCGGGTGAGGATGTCCATCTCGGTCTGGTTGAGCATGTGGCCCATGTGGAGGCGGCCGGTGACGTTGGGGGGCGGCAGCAAAATCGTAAAGGGGGACCTCCCGCCTGACTTCTCATTTGAGGAGCCGCCTTCGGAATTCTTCGCGCCAGATTCAGTTGGACTTGGCTGGGCGAAGAGGTTTTCGCGGACCCAGTATTCGGCCCAGTGATCTTCAATGGCGGCGGGGTCGTAGGCTTTGGGGAGGTCGTGGGGCATGGGTGTGGCCGATTCTTTCTGGAGGGGCTGAGCGCTCGCCGACGCCTGTTTATGCGGTTGTCTGCATGGCGGCTAACCCCTCACGATAGCACAAGGCTCGGGACGGTTTCGGGCGTGGCACCGAGCCGGGCGGGGGGCGTTCCGTCGACTTGTGCGTCATTGCGGACAGACGCGGAGGTGGATTTTCAAGAGAGTGAAGAAGGAGGGGACGGATGAAAATCGCGGTGATTGGGAAGGGAAACATTGGCAGCAGGCTGGCAAAGATCTGGGCGCAGCACAATCATGACGTCGTGATCGGGGTGCGCAGCGCGGCGAAAAAGGCGGAGGCGGAAAAGAGCTACGAGGGTGCGAAGGCGGCGCTGGTCAAGGACGCCGTGACCGGGGCGGAGGTGGTGCTGCTGGCGGTTCCGTGGGCCGGGGTGGCGGATGCGCTTCAGGAAGCCGGAGATCTGAAGGGGAAGATCGTGATTGACGCGGTCAACCCGGTGAAGCCGGACTTGAGCGGACTGGAGATTGTGGAGGGCGGTTCGGTGGCGGCGTTCGTGCAGAAGCGGGCGCCGGGAGCGCGGGTGGTGAAGGCGTTCAATACGCTGGGAGCGATGTACCTGGGCAATGGATCGGTCAAGGGAATCACGGTGGATGGATTGCTGTGCGGCGACGACCAGGATGCGGTGGATGCGGTGGGGGTGTTGGTGGAGCAGGCGGGGCTGAATCCGGTGGACGTGGGGCCGCTGAGGAACGCGGCATCGCTGGAGGCGATTGCGTTGTTGTGGATCGATCTGGCGGTGATTCAGAAGCGGAGCGGTCGGTTTGCGTTTCAGTTTTTGACGGATGCGGACCCGGCGGCGGAGAAGTATTCGCGGAGGGGGAAGGATGGGGACCAGGGGCCGGGCGCGGGGTATGGGACGGCGGGTTAGGGCCGGGCGGGCGGCGTGATCAGGCGGACGTTGGGGAAGTAGGTGGCGTAGCGGCGGGCGTCGCGGGTGAGCAGAGTCAGGTTGCCGGCGAGCGCTTGGGCGCCGATGAAAAAATCCGGTAATACACCGGTTCTTGCTCCGCCCTGCCGACGATATTTCAGGAAGGCAAGCCCGGCAAGAAAGGCGGCCTCGCAGGAGATATCCAACAGGATCAGGCCGAGATTTTCGACAGCCGCGTCTACCTGGCTACGGCTGGGAAACCGGACGGAAATCTCGGCATAGATGACCGGGTTGATAGCTATTTCGTCCATGCGACTGAGATGCAGCATCTGCTTCTTGGACCAGGGCGCCCAGATGGGATCATCGTCCCAGATGTCGAGGAGAATATTGCTATCGACAAGGACCACTAGTCGTCGCCGCGCATCAATGCCATGAACGCATCCGTTCCTCCCGGCCAGGGCTCCTTCAGGATACCGACGGCGCGATCAAGACGTTGCTGCATGGTTTCGGTTGGGGTCGTAGTTGGGCGTAGGACTATTTCGCCCGCCTCGTTGACGGTGAATTCGAGCTTGCTGCCGGGCTTGAGGCCGAGAGAATCGCGAATGTGCTTGGGGATGGTGGCCTGGCCTTTGCTGGTAAGGGTTGTTTCCATGATGGTCCTCCGGTATTACCGTAAATTTCATTGTAATACCAAGGTGTATGCGGGGTGTGGGGCTCAGGAGGAGCGGCGGAATGTTAGAAGTTGGAGAAAGTTGACGTACGCCGATTGGGGATTCGGCGGAGCCCTTGGGGAACAGTTTTGGGCTGGTTGTTGTCTCTAGTAGTATCGTCGACTCTTGGGAGCCCTTAGGTGAATGGGCGCCTGAAGCGTTTGTACGACCGAGGGATGGTTTGCGATGACCCTGCTGGATGCGCCGAAATTCGATGAAGTGGGCTCGCGACGCCGCTCCATTCTCGTAAGGGGCTTCTTCGCGGGATTTCTACTGGCGCTGATTGCCGCGTGGCTGGTGGTGGGTCATCCGCTGGATGCGCCGTGGACGTGGTGGACGTACTGGGCGGGAAACCGGGCCACGGATAACTTTCTGCATGCGGTAGAGAGCAACGACATGCCGAAGGCCTTTGGCATCTGGGACAACGACAAGGACTGGCAGCAGCATCCCGGCAGGTACAGCAAGTATCCTTACGAGCGCTTTCTGGAGGACTGGGGCCGGGACAGCTCAGCCAATGACTATGGCACGATTTCGAGCCACCAGATCGTGGTGAAAAAGATAGTGGGGACGGAGCTGGTGGTGGGCGCCATGATCAACGGGCGGAAGAGCAAGCCGCTGTTCCTGGCGTATGACCGCAGCGGGCACACGCTGGGGTTTTCGCCGGTGGAGCTGACGCTGGAGTAGGCACCTGCCGTGCGGGCAGCTGCGGCCTCTCGGCCGCCGATGCTCCCGTTGGTCGCACGCGATGGTGGTGACGCGGAGATGGGCGGCGTGGCGGAGGAAGCATCGGTCGAATCCAGCACACTGCAGCGAGGACTCGAGCTCTCCTCAGGTGTTAAGGGCGGCTAGGGATTTTTCCAGGCCGGCTGCGTCTTCGACGTTGATGCATGTCAAGCTGCGATCGATTTGGCGGAGCAGGCCGGTGAGGACTTTGCCGGGGCCGGCTTCGATGAAGAGATCTGCGCCTGCGGAGACGAGGGACTGGACACATCCCGCCCAGCGGACGGTGCCGGTGACTTGTTCGATGAGCGCCTGGCGGACTTGAGCGGCGGTGGTGACGAGGTCTCCAGAGACATTGGCGGCAACGGGGAATTGGGGGTCGCGCAGTTCGATGGCGGCGAGGACGCGGGCAACTTCTTCCTGCGCAGGCTGCATGAGGGCGCAGTGGAAGGGCGCGCTGACCTGGAGCATGACGACTTTGCGGGTGCCGCGAGCTTTGACGAGCTCGGCGGCTTTTTCGACGGCGGCTTTGGCTCCGGAGACGACGGTCTGGTCGGGGGTGTTGAAGTTGGCGGGGGAGACGGGCTGGCCGGTGGCGGCTTGAGCTTCGGCGCAGGCTTCAGCGACGGCTTCGGCGGAGAGGGAAAGCACGGCGGCCATGGCGCCTTCTCCAGCGGGGACGGCGGCCTGCATGGCACGTCCGCGGGCTTTGACGGCGCGAACGGCGTCGGCGAAGTGGAGCGTGCGGGCGGCGACGTGGGCGGACCATTCACCGAGGGAGTGGCCGGCGGCGAGAGTGGGATGAATGCCATGCTGGGCGAGGACGCGGAAGGCGGCGACGCTGACGGTGAGGATGGCGGGCTGGGTGTTCTCGGTGAGGCGGAGGTCGTCTTCGGGGCCGTCGAGGAAGATGCGGCTGAGGGGGAAGGCGAGGGCCTCGTCGGCTTCGGCGAAGGTCTGGGTGGCGATGGGGAAATTTTCAGCGAGGCTGCGGCCCATGCCTACGGTTTGCGAACCCTGGCCGGGGAAAAGAAAGGCGATCTTCCTGGTTGTCATACCTGACGGATTGTATCGAAGTTGCCGGGGCCGCTGGCTAGATGGGAAGGCCGCTGGGCTTTGGGCGACCGTTTGCCGCGATGTGGCCAGGTTTGGGAATTTCAAGACGATTTCAACTAAATCTACTATAATTCTAGTTGGAATGAGGAAGGTATGGGCATTTGGCAATTGCAGCAGGCAAAAACTCGATTGAGTGAATTGATCGAGGAGGCTCACAGCGTAGGGCCGCAAATCATTACGCGCCATGGCGCGGAGAGAGCGGTCTTACTTTCGATCGAGGATTATCGGGCTCTTACGGCTCACAAGCCGAATTTGAAGGACTATCTGCTGGGAGGTCCGAAGGTGGACACCTTTGAGATTGAGCGCGAACGCGACATGGGTCGGGAAGTCAGTCTGTGAGCCCGCGTCAGGGGTACTTGCTGGACACGAACATTCTCTCGGAGACGCGCAAGAGACAGCCCGAACCGCGGGTGATGCGGTTCCTCGAAAACGCTGAACCTTCTGCTCTTTTTATCAGCGTGTTGACCATCGGAGAGCTGAGAAAGGGTGTGGCGCTCAAAGGGCGGAACGATGCCGACGCGGCGCGGCAGCTTTCTGCGTGGGTCGATGGCTTGGAGTACAGCTTCGCTGACCGGCTTTTGGGAGTCGATGCGAAGACCGCGACCTTGTGGGGCGAGGCCTCGGCGGAGCGTCCTCGGCCGGTGGTCGACACATTGCTGGCAGCAACGGCTATAGAGCACAAGCTGACGCTGGTCACGCGCAATACGGCGGACGTGTCGGATATGCAGGTTGCGCTAATCAATCCCTGGGAGAGTTGAATCTGCACCGGCTGGAAACACTGACTTGGGGGGTGGGGATTAACGCCACTTGATGCGCGATTGCTTTTTCCATCGTTGCCGCAAAGTACGAAGCAAGGATGAGGCACCTGGTACCCGTTTCATTGAGGGTCAAATCCCATATCTGAGCCAGAAGCGTGTCAGATATGGGGCACCCAGGCAACCACGGGTTTCTCGGCTTCGCTCAGAGGGACAATTTGAGGGATGGGGCTGGTGGAAGAAACTAGCGGATGATTTTGAGGGAGGCGCGGAAGAGGCCGTCGAAGTCGGCGGCGAGAGCGGCTTCCTTGGCGACGGAAAGCTGGATGGCTTTTTCGGCGGCGGGGCGCTGGTAGCCGAGGTTGGTGAGGGCGCTGAGAACGTCTTCGACGGCGGGGCCGTGGACGCCCTGGACGGTGGGGTGGGCGGGAGCGGCGGTGAAGTCGTCGAGCTTGTCTTTCAGTTCCAGCACGAGGCGCTCGGCCAGCTTTTTCCCGACGCCGGGAATGCGGGTGAGGGAGGCGTGGTCCTGAGCGCGGATGGCGGAGACGGCGCGTTCCGCGGAGAGGCCGCTGAGCAGGGTGATGGCCAGCTTTGGACCGACCCCGGTGACGGTGATGAGGCGTTCGAAGAGGCGCTTTTCGTCGCGTTCGAGGAAGCCGAAGAGGGCGATCTGGTCTTCGCGGACCTGGGTGTGGATGTGCAGGGCCGCTTCGCTTCCGAGGGCGGGCAGGGCGGTGAAGGTGGGCACGGAAATGGTGACGTCGTAGCCCACGCCGGCGGCTTCGACAATAGCCTGGCCGGGTTGTTTGTGAATCAGCTTGCCGCGAAGGTGGGCGATCATGGGTGCCCTTAGCATACCGGAGCATCGGCGGCATTCGGCTGATTTCGGATAACGTTAGAGGGGCCAGGCCGTCTCTTGGAAAGAGTCCTGGCGCAATTGAAGACGAAGCGGGGCGGCTCAGTGCGCTGGAATGGGCGTGGGCGGCTACAATAGAGCTTCGGAACCGCATTTGGATGCGTCAGACGAGAGATTTCTATACAGAGGTTGGTAGCGGGTGAGCAGAACGATTGGGAAGCACCGATTCGCGCAGCAGGCGTTGGCAATGGCGCTGTCGGCCTCTTTTGGTATTGGGTTGTCGGGCGTGGCACGGGCTGCGGAAGGTTCAACACAAGCGACGCAGACGCGGCTGACGGTGGAGACGCGCGAGGTTAGCGGCCGGACAGTGGCAACGTTCACGGCGACGGCGACGGGCGAAGACGGACATGCCGCGACGGGCGAAGTGACTCTGGTGGAACACGGCAAGGCGCTGGCCGGCGCGGCGTTGAGCGCAGATGGCACGGCGCAGATCAAGCTGGATGGGCTGCCGGCGGGCGATCACCTCATCAAGGCTGTCTATGGTGGCGACAGCGCGCATGGCGGGTCGAAGTCGGAGGGCCTTACGGTTCATCCGATGGTGACCGGGTCGCCGGATTTCACGCTGACCATCAATCCTGCTTCGTTGACGGTGGCGGCTCCGGGCGATGCAGCATCTTTAGTGGCGACGGTAACGCCGGCGAACGGATTTACCGGGTTCATCAGTCTTTCGTGCTCGGGTACCGGAGCGACCACGACTTTGCCGGTGGGCGTAACGTGCTCGTTTGCTCCGGCCAATCTTGAGGTGGCTGCGGCGACGACGGCCAATCCAACGGGCGCGGTGTCGGCGACGATGGGGTTGCAGACGTCGACGGGTCAACAGACAACGGAGTTACGTAAGGGACCGGGACAGGTTGGCGGACATCCGCTGGTGCTGGCGATCCTGCTGCCGGGCATGGTGGGGCTTGGCTTTCTGGCGCGCAAACGCAAGGTGCTGGGGCCGCTGGTATTGCTGTTGATGGTGGGCGCGGTCGGTGTCATGGGAACGACGTCCTGCGCGGCGCGCTATTACTACCTGCACCACGGGCCTACGTTTGGCGGAACGGCGACCGGGTCATACACGATCAACGTCACGGCTCAGACGAGCAATGGCGTGACCGCGAACGCGCATACGGTCCCGCTGGCGCTGACCGTGAAGTAAGAACAGCCCGCGACCATTCCTTTGGATGAGAGTGGTCGCAGGCAATCAGGCAAGAAGTTCTCGAAGCCTGCCGACTCACATGGGAAGCACAATCTTGTATAGAACACCGCAACCGGCGGTGCCGCTTGTCTTGCAGGGGTTGGTGCTGAGGCTGGAATGCCCACCAAACGCGGTTGCCCCGTAGATGTCGCCGTTGGGTAGTTGGATGAGACCAGTTGATGGCTCAAGCCCATCTTTTCCCGTGAAGGAATGCAGGGTGGTCTCGGTTCCGTTGGCGGTGATCTGGAAGACGACTCCGTATCCATCCAATCCCTCGGTTGCGCCGAACACTCCACCGGCCGAGGTTGCGCCGTATACGGTGTCACTGAGAATGAGGGGTATTCCCTGCGGTCTCGCTCCATCGAAACCAGTGAAGGAGTGGATCACGGAGAAGTTGCCGTACTTGTCATACTTGTAGGCCAAGCCGCATCCACCATTGGAGAAGGCGCCTCCGTCATATTTGGCGCAGGTGGCGAGGTCGCCGCCATCCTCTGTAAAGCCATAGATGTTCCCATTGCCATCAAGGGCGAGGCTGTTGGGTAAAGCTCCGCCGGCGCCGCCGGTGAAGTAGTGGAGCGCGGTGAAAGTGCCTTCCGGACTCAACTTGAAGAGGACTCCATTGCCCAATCCAGCTGAACCTCCGTTACCGCCCGGGCCGCCGTATGCCGTAGTGCCGTAAAAGCTTCCATCCGCGTCGATTGCCAGGGATGACGGTGTGGAACCGGTGACGGTTGGATTATCGAATCGGAATAGAACGGATTCAACCCCCTTGGGAGTGATCTTGAAGATTTCTTCGTTCGCCATTCCGTAGAGGTTTCCCTCTGCGTCGAGCGTGAGCCCGCCATAGGGTAATCCTTCTTCAGTGGGAAAGGTATGCACTAATTCGCCCTTCCCCGATGGCGAAATCTTGTAAATTACGCCGACATCTACGTTCAGTTTGTACTGAATCTGCATATCCCCATACAGATTTCCGGCCGCGTCGCGCGCCTGTCCGAAGTTGGAAAGTTGTACAAGCCCCCCAGCGATCCGAAGGTGTATTTGGGGACCAGGTAGCCATGAGCCCAGTCGAAGACCACGCCACAGCCAGGGAACGGAGTGCACGATTTCCCGCCTGAGCTGGCCACACCCAGAACATGACTATATCCATCGGCCAGCAGGTTTCCGGCCGGTAGAGCGCCATCGGCAAGTCCGTTGAACTTGTATTGGACGTGCAAGTCGTCCTGGGCGCGGATGGACGGTGTCGTGAGGATGACTGACGCAGTCAGCAGCGCCATGGGAACGAAACGCAGACGGCGGTTCCCTCGCGGGGCGCACCGTTCGGTGGATGTTCTCAACATGAAATTCTCCGGGGTTTGCAGAGTCTCGTCCGCGGAAGGGATGACCGCTCGGAAACAATAGCACGAAGGTTTTCGGGAGTGAATCGAAATCGGAATCCTTCCTTGAGAGTTGGCGTTGCGGTGTTATAAGCCTGCGACGAGGCTGAAGGCTGTGTCGAGAATCGCCGTCAGCAGCGGGGACGCTGGGAACCATGCTCTATGCTCTACTGTGGATGCGGAAGCGAGGACGGCTTGAGTCTGTGGTCAGAGTTTCTCAACAACAAGCAGCGAACCATTCATAAGTGGAAGCATTACTTTCCCGCGTATGAGGCGCACTTCAGCCGCTACGTGAATCGGCCCATGCTGTTTCTGGAGATTGGCTGCGGGCGGGGTGGTTCGGCGCAGATGTGGAAGCGGTACCTGGGACCGCACGCGCAGATTGTCGGGCTGGACATCAATCCGGAATGCAAGAAATTTGAAGAAGACCAGATTGCCATTCGCATCGGCAGCCAAGCCGATACTGTCTTTCTGCAGAGCGTGCTGGACGAGTTTGGCACGCCGGACGTGGTGCTGGATGATGGTTCGCACCAGATGGCGCACGTGGTGGAGACGTTTCGATTTTTGTATTCGAAAACGGCCAAGGACGGCGTGTATATGGTGGAGGACCTGCACACGGCGTACTGGGATGAGTATGGCGGCGGGGTGGGGCGCGAGGGGACGTTCATCGAGCTGTGCAAGGGGCTGGTCGATGAGCTCAATGCCGACTGGAGCCGGGAGAAGCTGCCGCCGACGGAGTTCACGCGATCGACGCTGTCGATGCACTTCTACGACAGCATTGTGGCGTTTGAGCGCGGGCGGCATCTGGAGAAGAAGGATGTGCGGGTGAGCGGGCGGCAGACGCTGATCAAAGGTCTACTGAAGTAACGGCGAGAAGCAGATTCCCTTCGGGAATGAAGACAGAAAAGCTAGAGCAAAGACCGCTCCCACATCTCCTCACAAATGCGTGAGGAGATATGGGGCACCCAGTTTCCTTCTTCTTGCCGGGTCAAGTTGAGGTTCAGCGTCAGGGTTGGGGAAGGACGAGGACTTCTACGCCCGAGGCAGCGTCTTTCTGGTGGAAGACCTGCTCGGTGGCTTTCACGAACTGATCGGGTTTGGCGTAGGGGATGTCGGTGAAGGTCTGCGGGTTGCGGTCGGTGAGCGGGAACCAGCTGGACTGGACCTGGACCATGATGCGGTGGCCGGCGCGGAAGGTGTGGAAGAGGTCAGGCATGTTGGAGTTGACTTCCGTGACTTTGCCCGGGGTGAGGGCTTCGGGTTTTTCCCAGCCGTTGCGGAACTTGGCGCGCATGGGTTCGCCGCGGACGAGCTGCTGGTAGCCGCCCATGTGCAGCGGAGGGGCGTCGATCTGGCGCTTGTTGGGACGGCCGGCATCGTCCGGGTCGGGGTAGTTTTCCGGGTAGACGTCGATGAGTTTGACGTCGAAGTCGGAGTCAGTCGCGGTGCTGGCGATCTTGAGTTTGGGATTGATGGGGCCGGCGATGGTCACGTCTTCCGTGAGAATGTCGGACTGGTAGACGAGGACGTCGGGGCGGTAGCTGGCGAAGCGCTGGTCGTCGACCATGTAGCGCTGGGGGACGGTGTCGGTGGTGTATCCGACAAAGGGGACGGGGTGGGCGGGGTCGCTCAAGTAGCTGTCGGAGCCTGAGGCTTCCGTGGGCGGGTCAAAGCTGAGCTTGCCGTTGGCGTGGAAGTAAAGAGTTTTGGGTGTGGCTGCCTTGGGCGGCCAGCTGTCGAAGTGGCGCCAGACATTGGTTCCGGTTTCGAAGACGATGGCCTTGGGCGGGGCTTCCCCTTTGCCTTTGAGGTAGTGCTCGAAGAAAGGGAACTGGATGCTGGAGCGGAAGTATTCGGCGGTCTTGGCGTTGAACTGAACGTCGCCGAGGTGGGAGCCGTCGGTGCGCGACCAGCCGCCGTGGACCCAGGGGCCTTCGACGAGGGTGGTGGGGGTTTCGGGGTTGAATTTGCTGGTGGCGTTGAAGGTGCGGAAGGGGCCGGAGAGGTCTTCAGCGTCATACCAGCCGCCGACAACGAGCACGGCGCATTTGACGTTTTTCATGTGGCGGGAAAGGTCGCGCGACTGCCAATAGTCGTCGTAGGTGTCGTGCTTCATCTGGTCGGTGTAGAGC
>CAILBQ010000262.1 GCA_903832475.1 uncultured Acidobacteriota bacterium
GAGGATTATCGAGGGCGATTCGATGTGGTGTTCGATACGCACGGGACGTTGACGCTGGGGGAGAGCGGCGAAATGCTCAAGCGCGGCGGGCTGGCGCTGCATATTGTGCCGACGCCACTCAAGGTGATCTGGAGCCTGCTGTCGCCGCGGCACAAGACGATCTTCGGCAAGATTACGCCGGACTCTTTGACGGGCATTGTGGAGGCGGTTGAGCGGGGTAAGATCGTGCCGACGATTGGACGTGTTGTGCCGCTGACCGAGGCGATTGCGGCTGTTGTCGAGCTGGAGAAGACCGGGCTACCTTCGGGAAAGCTGGTGGTGCTTCCCAACGCTTGAGCGAGGCGCGGATGTAGCTACTCAAGCAATCCGGCGCCTCGTGATTTCTTGTCGAGGGAACCCGGCGGCTTCGCTTGCAAGTTCAAATTCAACGAAACGCACTGCTTTATCAGCGTGGGCGCAGGGTAGGCTTGACGCCGATGGCCGCAGCCCAGTTTTTTGGTCTTTTGCGAGAGGAGGAAGGCGCTGGATTGGGTGAGGCGGGAGTGCGCTTCTGCGGCGAAGAGCGGGTGGGGTTCTGGGAAGGAAGGATCGATGCCAGGAGGGACATTAGTCTCTTTCCGATGGCCGGGAGATCTTCATGGTTTTCTGCCTGGAGCCACTGCTTGTAGGCGGTGAAGAAGAGGGGAATGGCGACGTGGGCGGCGAGGTGCGCGCTGTTGGCGTCAATGCCGCGCTGTTGGAGAGCTTGTGTCAGGCCGGTAGCGATGTCGTGCTGCTTGATCAGGTCGCGCTCGAGGAGTTCTGGATTGGCGGCGATGACGGCCTGGCGCTGGCGCTGGGCGTGGCGCGATGCGAAGGCTTCCCAGTCGAACTCGGACAGGATATCGACGATGAGCTGGAGGGGCTGGCGGACGTCGGGCGCCTCGAGGACTTTGGCGACGAGGGCGGCGCGGAGCTGGTCTGATCCGGCGAAGAGGACTTCGCGCTTGTCGGAAAAATAGCGGAAGAAGGTGCGGGTGGTGACGCGGGCGCGTTGGGCGATCTGGATGACGCTGGTGTGTTCGAAGCCTTGCTCGGCGAAGAGCTCGATGGCGGCGATCTTGAGGCGGTCTTCGCTGCCGTGTTCCCAACGAGGCATAGGGCTATCCTAGCGGAATTGTGCCCGGGGTGCTGTCTCTGCTGCGAATGGACGCGATGGCCCTCACTGTTGTTGAGTCAGTTTGCAGGCTGGATGACGATGTTGCTGAGGCCGTTGGAGAGGGCGGGGAACTGGAAGCTGGGGAAGGTCAGTTCGGTCTGGGTGCGGCGGACAAGGGAGTAGTGGGTGAAGGTGATGGGGCGGTTGGGGCAGGGGGTGACTTTGACGTTCCTATCTGAATCGCGGGTCTGGCTTTGCAAGTAGATGGGGTGGTTCCAGGTGGAGGTCAGGCCGAACTCAGCGGGGTCGTTGTTGAGGGAGCCTTGCCAGTCGACAAGAAGGACGGTGCTGTCGGGAGATGCGTCGTCGCAGGAGGTTGTGGTGGCGGTGGTGGCGATGAAGGTGAGATCGGGCCCGTGCAGGGCGGAGCGGCAGAGGAGCTCGTCGAGGCGGAAGCGGCTGAAGGCGGAGGGTGCACAGTTGCCGAGGAGCGGGACGGAGAAGGGCTGATTCGGATTGGCGATGGTGGTGACGTGGCCGGCTTTGACTTCGGTGAGGGCGAAGCGGAGTTTCATGGTGTGCGGTGCGCTGCGAAAACGCTCGTAGTCTTTTCGCTTGACGTGCACGGAGAAATCGGAGCGATACCCGCCGGGGAGGAAGTTGTGGTTGTAGGTGGCTTGCCAGTCGGATGTCCAGGAGACGTCGTCGAAGGAGGCGACGATGTTGTCGACGAGGACGGCGCGACCGGGGGCGACGCCTTCGGCGGTCATGGGCAGGATGAGTTCGAGCGGATCGTCGTCGGAGTCGCCGCCGCGCATCAATTCGCCGGGCGCGGGGGAGAGGTGGATGGAGTCGACGGAGAAATGGTCGGGGTGGGGATAGGCGGATTCGACCATAGAGCTGTTGGGCACGTAGAGGCCGAGAGTCGCGATGATCAGGGGGGTGGGCAGAAGCATGGTTCGCGCGAGCCAGGTCTTTCGCCGCGCGTATTGGAAGACGATGGCGCAGCCAGCGATGACGAGGAGGACAGGGATGGAGAAGCGGTCGGAGTAGGGGGTAGTGACGCCGTAGGTATCGACCTTGTTGGCCAGATAGGCGAGGGCTGCGACGGCAAGGATGAGCCCCAGCAGGGTGAGGATCATGCGCGCGAAGTTCTTTGTGAGGGCGGC
>CAILBQ010000263.1 GCA_903832475.1 uncultured Acidobacteriota bacterium
CGTTTCCTTGCAATTGCGAGGGTATCCTTGCTGGTGCATCCTGACGGATGGCTCACAACTCGGAAACTGTCGTTCCGCCGTAAGTGGCTTACTGGTGATCGAAAAACACGTTATAGGCCGGAATGGGTCATCCTTGGGTAAACTCTTCGTGGCAACAGAACCCGCCGAACTCGATTCGGCTATCACTTCGGACGCGATGCAAATGGCTTCGTGTCTCATAGCCCAAGCGATCGACACTCGGCAGCTATATTCCGATTTGCTGCACCGCTCCGAATTCGATTTGCTAACGGATATGCCCAACCGATTCTGCTTCGAAAAACGTCTTGACACTCTTATCTTTGAATCCGAACAAAGGGGGGGGACTTTCGGGCTGATCTACGTCGACGTGGATGACTTCAAATTAGTCAATGATCTTTATGGACACCGTACCGGTGACATTTATCTACAAAAAATGGCACTTCGTCTACAACATCAACTCCGGTCGGCGGATACGCTTGCGCGCTTGGGAGGCGACGAATTCGCGCTACTCCTTCCAAACATTGGCGGGAAAAAGGACGTAGAAGAAATCAGGTCGCGCCTGGCGCGGTGCTTCCAAAAGCCTTTCTTGATTGACGGCGAAACGATCCAAGGAAAGGCAAGCATGGGAATCGCGCTTTATCCGGAAGATGCCATCGACAAAGATAGTCTCCTAAATATCGCCGATGCGGACATGTATGCGATCAAGCAGGCTAAGGGGATTCGCCCATATGAAAACCTCTCTATGAGGAATAACAAGGCCGTTGAAACTCTGATAAATTAACCCGTGCTGCCCTATTAATAGATTTCAGCACAAAAGCGATGAGTGGATAGTCTTTACGGCGTGCCCACACTCGCATTCCCCTTACCAACTTCAATCGACGCAGCCAAGGTTTTCCAGGCTCATGCGGCCCTATCCTGGAGTGAGTATCCTGACCCAACGCGACTCAGCATCGATTCCCTTCTGAGATGATCCTTGCTCGTAATAACACTGAAGTTGTAACCAATTGAATCCCCGAAAATTGCTCTAGTCACGACGAGTGCTTCGCTGTTCGCAAGATGCCGCCAACTTCCCCAGTTGGTGACCCTTCCGCCTTGGGTGCTGCACTCATGTTGAAGCAGAGCGATTCATGCTCTGTTTGGCTGTCATCACAAACACATGGGGAAATGAATGGGCGGTCTCTGTATCACCCTGCCTTACCTGTCTCACTTCGCAACCTTGGTTTTCAGAATTTGGCGATGGTTTATCAGGCCTCGGATCGTCGACGAAGACGAGCAAGACCGGCGAGCCTGGTAGCCACCAACCCGCAGTCAATCTCACCAAGTTGCCAACCAGGGAGCAGTAACCTGGGACAACTTCAGGCATCCAACCGACTGATCACCAGCAGCCCGCACGGTACCAGGCAAGTGTGCGCGTAACGTTCAGGGTCGATGAATCGCAGACAGTCCAACCGGAGTGGCCTCGATCTTCGATCCTTGGGCGGTACTCGTTTGAAACGGCCCGTGAAGCAATTTTTGAAAGCAACGGCAGGCATGCGAAGACAGGCTCAGTACAGATGCCTATCGAGGAACTGGTACGCTTCTTTACGCATAGCGGGTGTGAAGACATGGCCGCCGGGCCAAATCTTGAGCTTGAGATTCTCCTGGGGAAAGGCAGCTGCGACAGAGTCGTAGATCTGCTGTGCGCCCCGGCTCCACTTGTCCTGCTCGGCTGCAGAAATGTACAACGGAGTGGGAGCGATGAGGCCAACGATGTCTTCAATATCACCAATCTGCAGGATCCCGGGGATGCAGAATTCCATCTGGACGCCTGCATCGCGGTGCAGCGAATCCTTGTAATTGACGCATCCGCAATTGGACACAGATGCTTTAATCCTGCGATCGAAGGCTGGAACCCAAAGGGCCATGCGACCGCCGTAGGAATGGCCCACAAAGCCGATCCTGCTGCTGTCAACTTCCCCGCGAGTCTCGAGATAGTCGATACCCACTGATGCGTCATGTAGGACCTTGGCGAGCAGGGTGTGGCCTGTTACGAGGCGGGACGCGAGCTCGTAATAGGAGGTTTCAAAGGTCCCTCCGCTCCAGTTTCTTTCTTCAAAGCCGATGGCGTCTGGAGCGAATGTGATGTAGCCGCGGTCAGCTAGTTCTGCTGCGTAGGCCTGGTGTGGATCACCGGCAAGACCGACGACTTCACTCTTACCCAGCGTAAAATTTTGATCGTGCTGATGATGGCAGAAGATCGCGGGGGTCTTGGACTTCCTGTTTTTGGGGAGACAAATATACGCCGGGATGACCTCTTCTGATTCTGTAAAAAATTCTACTTTTTCGCGAACATAGCGCCCACAATCAGTCGATTCCAATGTGCGGGAACGAAGCGGAACCCTGTCTGGAAAAGGTCCGAGCGTGCGCATCACTGCATTCTTGAAGGAGGTAATTCTGTCGACTCCTGTCTGCATTCTTGATCCTCTGTCGAATCGGCTCAATAGCTGGCGTGAACGCGTTCACCGGCCAGCCAGACATCCTGGATTTCAAAATGGTCGTTCCAGCGGAAACGCATGAGGTCAGCGCGAGCACCGACGGCCAATTGACCGCGACCTCCCACATGACGACCTGGGTTCACCGTTGCCATCTTGAGCGCGTCGCTGAGCGGAATGTCGATCATGCGCACCATGTTGCCAACGCACTGCACAAGCGAAGCCGTGGATCCGGCAAGTAGATTCGAACCTGCCATGCAAAGACGACCATCGGGACGCAGCTCAACCTGTCCTCCAACGGGCGTGGTGTAAGTGCCTGCGGGCATGCCGGCGAGGGCGACGGAGTCCGAAACGAGGATGGACCGCTGCTTCCCTTTGGCACGCAGCATTGTCTTCAGAACGCTGGCCGGCAGATGCTGGCCATCGGCGATGAAGGTAGCGGTGAGACGGTCATCGGCAAGCTGACTCCATATCGGATTGCGGTGGCGATGAATCTCCTCGGCCACGCCATTGCCCAGGTGGGTCGACAGGCATGCTCCTGCGTCCACCGCGATTGCGATCTGCTCCGGAGAGGCATGCGTGTGACCAATCGCCACCTGCACTCCTCGATGAACCAGTGCAGCAATGTATTCTACGGATTCCTCAAAATGCGGAGAGAGAGTGACCATGCCTACGGCATCCCCTGACGCATCTTGCCACCTTTCGAACTCCGCAATGGATGGCGGCCGAACACCATCAACGGAATGCGCGCCGCGGTAGCCATTCAAAGGAGAGATGTGCGGCCCTTCAACATGGACGAAGGGTATGCAAGCGGCTGCGTCGGGATGAAGTCGGCGCGCTTCGGCGACCGCTTTGAGCCTTTGGCAGATCTGCGATTCCGGCGCCGTGATAGATCGGAAGAGCACACGTCTGAACTCCAGTCACTCCGTCTTATCTCGTATGC
>CAILBQ010000264.1 GCA_903832475.1 uncultured Acidobacteriota bacterium
GGCTGTTTTGGGGAGCCGATTCAGCTGACGATTTTTCCGAATTGACCCAGATGGTCTGAACGCCGGGAAGGTGATTGAGAGCGAGGTTCAGACCGAAGTTCATGCGGGTGACCAAAGCGCCGGTCGAGACCCAGGCGTCGGCCTTGTCAGACCAGCCGGTGGGTGGCACGCAACCGTAGAGAGGCATGCCCATCTGGTTGAGCGCGTTCACCAAAGGCTGGGTGCTGGTGATGTCAGCGTGACTGGCGCGGGCGGCGGATACGACGTATTCGAGAGGCGTCTTGACTTTGGCCTGATAGGCGTCGGGCGCCCAGAATTCAGGAGAGTGAAGCATGGCGCGGAGAACCGAAGGTATATCGCCGTGGGTGCGGAGGAAGGCCTGGGCCATGCGATCGACCAGCGCCTTGGAAGGCGAGTCGCTGACGAAGTTGATGGCCAGTTCCTGCGAGATGAAGTGAGCCGTCGCGGGGCTATTGGCCAGGGTGTGCAGCAATTGAAGGCCTTCGCGCTGGCCGTCTTCTTTGATTTTGGCGCCGAGGACGACTTTCTTGCCGGGCTGGTGGCGCGACTCGTCGAAATGGAAGCCGCCGCCCAGTTGAGGTTTGTCGACGGTCCAGCCGGTGAAGACTTTGGCGACTTCAGTGACATCCTTCTGGATGTAGCCGCCGTTGACGCCGAGGGTATGCAGCTCCATCAGCTCGCGGGCGTAGTTTTCGTTCAGGCCCGGCGGGGTGGCCTTGGCCGCCTTTCCGGCGGCAGCGCGCTGTTTCTGGCGCTGTGCGACGACCGAGTCGGGGCCGGTGCTCGAGGAGTTGTCGAGGTAGAGCAGCATGGCTGGACTTTCGGCGGTCGCCACCAACAGATTTTCAAAGTTCCCCAGCGCGCGGGGGCGGATCACGTCGCGCTCATAACTCACGAGGTAGTAAGGAGTTTCATCGTTTTTGTGAAGGAAGACGTTGAAGTGATTGAGCCAGAAAGTGGTCATCACCTCCTGGAGCTGATGGGAACTGTAGATATCGCGGAGAAGGCGCTGCGATTGCAGTTCTTCGATGACCGCGCGGGTGGGGTTTTCGTAGTCAGCGAGGATTTCTTTCTGGTAGGGGGACAGGTCGGCGGTGAGTTGGAGGCGCTGGGGCTGTTTGAGGCTGGAGCGGAAAGTCTCGTACTCGGGCGGCTGCATGTTGAGTACGCGGTTGACGCGCTTGGCTGGGGGAAGGGCGAGAAGCGACTTAAATTGAGCGTCGGGGTAGGGTGGGCGTGCCGGGTCGGCGGGTTTGGCGGCAGCCATGTCCGGCGTTGGTTTTGCGGCCGGCGGCGTCTGGCTGACGGTTTCGTCATTCATCGCGGCCATGCTCGCATCCGGCTTCCCGGCGGTCTGGCTACCCCCCGCGGCGACCTCCGCTGGCTTCGCCTGGGCTTTTTGGGCCTGCTTTTCTTCATACATGGCGATATGGCGGCGGTAGATGGCGGCGAGGACGGGGTCGTCGGGGATGGCCAGCTTGCCGTTGGCTGCCTGGCGGGTTTCCGCATTGCTGGGGAAACGGGTGAGGAGCTGGTCGACGGGGAGTTGGAGGGCCGGAAGGTCGGCGAGGCGGGCAGAGAGCTCCTGGTCGCCGGTGGTGAGGGCGATGCGGTCGGGGTTAAGCTGCTGCTCGAACCAGGCGTCGATGCCCAGGCTGTTGATTTCGGCGAGATCGTCGGCCGTCGGCCCGAAGGTGAAGCGATTGAGGACATGGAGTTGGCGCTCTTCCGATTTGGAGGCGGTGGTTTTCGCGGCGACGGGCAGCGCGGTTTGCGCGAAGCTCTGGCCAAGCACCATGAAACAAAGCAGGGTAGCGGCGAGCGCCCGAAACTGGGAACCAGGCCGTGTCGATCGTTCGCACTTGGTAATGGGCATATGAGATTTCCCCGCGACGGACTGAGCGTTCTGAAATGGATTGGCGAGAGCCGAATCAGATCACACTTTGTCGGGTGGGTCCATTGCCAAAAAGTGGAGGTTCACCGGCTCTGCGAGATAGAACCCTCCTGTAGCGAAGAAGTTGCTGGCGGATTTTCGGGTCGTACCCGCGGGCGATGTTGCAGGCCGGCGCTCCGATCCTCGAAACGTCCACGCGGTAACGCAGCTTCGTCGCTGAGTTCCTCCGCCTTCGAGGATTGTCGAATATGCATCAAGTCCGGCACTGACCCCAGCTGTGGGTGGAGAGTGAATTCAGGCCACAAGGGGTAGAAGGGATGGCCGGGCGAATGGGAGAAGCGGAGGGTAACAAACCGGGAAGGGAACGGATGATTCCGGGTCCTTTCGCGAAAGGCCTTGAATGTTCGGTTGAATCCGCGTTATACACAGGAGGAACGGTAGAGCGGCACCCGCCGCGGCTACTGGTTTTGAGCCTGCACGATTCGGAGAGTTCCATGCGCAACGCAGCCAAGTCCAACCTTCTGGTTCCTGAGATACGCGAGGTCATGGATATTCGCCAGGCCTCGGATTACCTGGGCATCTCGCCGGACACGCTTTACAAGTACGCATCGGAGGCGTTTGTGCCGGCATTCAAGCTGGGGAACCGGTGGAGGTTCAAGCGATCGCGGCTGGATGAGTGGATGGACCGGCAGTCGGACGCGATGACGGCGCAACCGGAGCCTGAGGTCGGGGCGAAGACGCGCAAGCCGGTCAAAGCGGCGTACTAAACCCGTCCTTCAGAATACTCCCCATGAATAAGTGATTTTGGGACCACATTCGCCTGCGACGACTTCCACTGTGGTCGTGCCGGTTGGCTGCTTTCTGTATTTTTCACTTGGGTGACGGGCCGGGGGAGGATGGGCCGGGCTTTCGCCCTGAGATTTCATTCTGATGCGTGACCCAGGGCTTCGCCCTGGGCTGGGATGGCGCGCGCCTTTGGCGCTGGTTGAGCGGCGTGGCTGGGTTTTGCATGACGAGGGCCTTTGTGCACCTGTGTGGGTCTGGGGAAGGGAGCTGGGGCCGACCGGATCTCCGGTTTTTGGGGCGAGACCGGGGGTACCCATTTCTTCACGTGGGAGGCTGGAGAATTGTTGCCCTTACGTCGGGTCAGGTGGGGAGTGGCCAGGAGAGGAGGACGCCGGCCAGGGTCAGGAGGGCGAAGGCGAGAGGGATGTAAAAGGGAGAGCCGACGCGGTACATGCAGAGGGAGTTGATGCCTTCCGCGGGGAGAACCAGGGCGAGGATGAGCAGGGCGGATTGCCGCGTCAGGTGCGGGTGGGCGGCCATTCCGAGAATGGCGACAGCGATGCCGATGGCGGTGAGTGCTCCGCCGAGGGCACGGAGGAGTTCGCGGGCGAGGCGGATGGATTGGGCGTCTCCCCGGCATTGGGCGACGAGGTTGGGTGGAAGCCGAGGGGTCAGCAGGTCATAGAGACCGCCGAGGGTGATCAAGGTGGCGGCGGCTTCGAGGAGGATATGGCCAGGTGTGGGCATGGGGACCTTGGGGAATCGTACGCGGGTTGGGCATGTGGAGTGAAAGCAAATCGTGGGTCTTGGCGTGATATACCTAACCGGATGAATGGTTCACGACGGATTGGGGCGCTGCGGCGACGGATGGCGAAGCTGGAGGTGGCGGCGCTGGTGGTGACGCATCCGGCTGATATCCGCTATCTTTGCGGCTTTACGGGGTCGAGTGGGGCTCTGGCGGTGACGCGGCGCGGGGTGCGGCTGTTTACGGATGGGCGGTATACCGGGCAGGCAGCGGAGGAAGTGAAGGCTGGCGGGTCGGGCGCGAAGGTGGAGATCGTGCCTTCGGCGCCGGCGGTGGCGGCGGTGCAATGGCTGGCGGTTCAGATGGCTGACGGGGCGGCGGCGGGGGTTGGGTTTGATGCGGGGCATACGACGGTGGCGGAGCTGGAGCGCTGGAAGGCGGCGCTGCCGGCGAAGCTGCGGAGGAAGCTGCTCGTCGGCGTGATGGCTCCTGTGGAACCGCTGCGGTGGTTGAAGGATGAGGATGAACTCAAGATCATGCGAGAAGCTGCGGCCCTGGGGGATGGGCTGTTCACGCACATGCTGGGGTTTATTCGGCCGGGGCTGACGGAGACTGCCATAGCGGCGGAGCTCGAGTACCAGGCGCGGGTGCGCGGGGCGGAGGGAATGTCGTTTGAGAGCATCGTCGCTTCGGGGATTCGGTCGGCGCTGCCGCATGGGCGCGCGAGCGAAACCAAGGTACCGCGGCGTGGATTTCTTACCCTCGATTTCGGTGTTATTCTCAAGGGTTACTGCTCAGACATGACGCGTACCGTCTGCCTGGGCAAGCCGACTGGCCGTGAGCGAGAAGTATACGAAGCGGTGCAGGTGGCGCAGGAAACGGCGGTTGCGGCGGTTGCAGCCGGTGTGGAATGCGGCGTCGTCGACGAGGCAGCGCGGGGAATTCTGAGGCAGGTTGGGATGGCGGAGGCGTTTTCGCATTCGACCGGCCACGGCGTGGGATTGGAGATTCATGAAGGGCCGCGCATTGGGGCGGCACAGAGGGAACGACTGGCTCCGGGGATGGTCATCACCATTGAACCAGGGGTCTATTTTGGCGGTGAGTTTGGGGTTCGCATCGAAGATATGGTGGCCGTCACGCGGGACGGCGGAGAAGTGTTGACCAAGTCGCCGAAGGCGTTGATTGAGTTGTAGTCAGGGATGAGGGACTTAGGGTCGAAAACAGAAGCAGATTCCCCGAGGGGAATGACAGAAAGAAAAGCAAGGGCAAAGGCATCGGCAACCGCGGATCCTTCGCTGCGCTCAGGGTGACAAAGCATAGCCGCGAGTGCTTAGGATGGCAGAGCGTTCTGTTCTGGATGACAAACGAGTTGGAGAGAACGAAGTGAGTATGAAATCGGATGATCTTGAGCAGCTGAAAGAGCTGGTTGCGTTTTTGAAAGAGAATGAGATCGCAGAATTTGACCTGGACAGGGGCGATCTGAAGGTGCGGTTAAAGTTTGCTTCGGCTGTGGTAGCGCCAGTGGCGGCTGCGCAGCAACTGGATCTGGCTTCGCTGGCGCGGCTGATGGGATCGGCGCCTGCGGCGGGCGGACATGCAGTGCCGGCTGCCCATGCGGCGCCGGGGCCGGTGGCGATCGCGGCGGAAGCGGCGGCTGAGCCGGAAGAGGCGCTGCACATCATCAAGTCGCCCATCGTCGGGACGTTTTATGAGTCGCCTTCGCCGGGGTCGTCAGCGTTTGTTTCAAGCGGCGACCGAATTGAAAAGGGCCAAGTGGTTTGCATCGTGGAAGCGATGAAGCTGATGAATGAAATTGAGTCCGATGCCGCGGGCGAAATTGTGAAGCGCCTGGTCAACAACGGCCAGCCTGTCGAGTACGGCCAACCTCTTTTTGCCATTCGAGTTTCGTAATCGTGCCTATGCTTCGGAAAGTACTCATTGCCAATCGCGGCGAAATTGCGCTGCGCGTCATCAGTGCCTGCAAAGAGCTGGGCATTCAAACGGTTGCCATCTTCAGCGAAGCGGATCGGAATTCGCTGCATGTACGGTTTGCGGACGAAGCAATCTGCATTGGGCCTCCGCGACCGGCGGAGAGCTATCTCAACGTGCCGGCGGTGATCTCGGCGGCCGAGATCGCCAACGTGGACGCGATTCATCCCGGATATGGGCTGTTGAGCGAGAACGCAAATTTTGCCGAGGTGTGCCGGGTTTCGAACATCAAGTTCATCGGGCCGCCGCCGGAAGTGACGCGGCTGATGGGTGAAAAGGAAAAGGCGCGCCAGGCGATGAAGAAGGCTGGGGTGCCGATTCTGCCGGGGTCGGATGGGGTGGTTGAGTCGGCCGAGGATGCGCTGAAGTGGGCGGAGCAGGTGGGGTATCCGGTCATTTTGAAGGCCAAGGCGGGTGGTGGCGGGCGCGGGATGCGGATTGTTCGCACGGCCGAAGAGTTGCCGAACCTGTACCACGCGGCTTCGAGCGAGGCGGCCAATGCGTTTGGCAACGGCGAGATGTACATGGAGAAGTTCATCGAGCGGCCGCGGCATATCGAGTTTCAGATTCTGGCGGATGAGCATGGCCATGTCGAGGTGTTGTTTGAGCGCGAGTGCTCGATCCAGAGGCGGCATCAGAAGCTGATTGAGGAGGCGCCGAGTCTGCAGGTGACGCCTGAGATTCGGGCGCGGCTGAGTGCAACGCTGAAGCATTGCCTGACGGAGATTGGCTATCAGAACGCCGGGACAATCGAGTTCCTCATGGATGAGGATGGGTCGATCTACTTCATCGAGATGAATACGCGGATCCAGGTGGAACATCCGGTGACGGAAGCGATTACCGGAATCGATTTGGTCAAGGCGCAGTTGAGGATTGCTTCGGGGGAGACGCTGGAGCAGATCTTGCCCAAGGACATCCAGATACGCGGGCATGCGATTGAGTGCCGCATCAATGCGGAGCATCCGCACAAGTTCACACCGAGTGCGGGGAAGATTACGGTCTTCAATCTGCCGGGTGGGAACGGGGTGCGGGTGGATACGGCGCAGTATGCGGAGGGAGTGGTGCCTCCGTACTACGACTCGCTGATTGCCAAGCTGATTGTGCATGGCAAGGATCGCGAAGAAGCCGTGGCGAAGATGGAGCGGGCGCTGGGGATGTTTGTGGTGGAGGGGATCGATACGTCGATCGAACTGCACAAGGACATCTTTGCGGACCCGGATTTCCGGGCGGGGATCTTCGACACGAAGTTCATGGAGCGGTTTTTGGCGCAGCGCGGGTAGGGCGATGAGATTGGACGAGTTCGTCCGGTGGAAACGCAGATCTTTCGCTTCGCTCAGGATGGCAAACCACGAGGTGGATCCTTCGTTCCGACAGGGATGAGAACCTTTGTCGTGCGGAGTCCGAACCGCAGTGGCGATCGAGAAATGGTTCGCTTTTTGTTCTCCTTTTTGGCTCGATTCGGGGTATGCTTATCCCGCACCGAAAAGGAGGTTGCGTATGGACATTCAAAAGGAACTGATTGCAGAGTTTGATCGAGAAGTGGCTTCGACGCGGAAGGTGTTGGACGCCATTCCTGAGGATGCTGATTTTGACTGGAAGCCGCATGCCAAAAGCATGGCTTTTGGACGGCTGGCGGGGCATGTTGCGGAGACGCCTGGTGAGTGGGCCATCCATACCCTGAAGTTCGACC